>CAJQNE010000524.1 GCA_905479545.1 uncultured Gammaproteobacteria bacterium
ACGAAGTACTGGTGCAGCTGCGCGATAGCGCTCAGGACGGGCTTAACCAGTCTCGTGAAGCACCGGGTGAAAATGCCTTCAGCAGCTCGGTGCGGGCGACGGTGTATGCGGTAAGTCCATCGGTAGACCCTGAGACCCGAACCTATGCAGTAAAACTCCGCACTATCAGTGGTGCGGAGAAAATTCAGGACGGCGAATACGTGACTGCCTGGATCGCCGGCCCGCGCGCCATGGCTGCCATTACCATTCCCCTTGATGCCTCACGTTTTGACAACGGCAGCCCGTTTGTATTCGTCGTCAACCCCGAAACCAGTATCGTCAGCCGTAAGGAAGTTAAGTTTGGTTTGCGTGGTCGTGACAAGCGGCAGGTAGTTAGCGGCGTTAGTGCCGGTGACTGGGTAGTGACCGAGGGCCGTTCGAAAATCTCGGATGGCGATCTGGTTCGGGTGCTGGATAAGACTATCGGCAGCAATGCTAAATCAGCCACCAACGGCAACACAGCTCCTGCCGGAGCACGATAATGACAACTGCCGCCGAGAATGCGCCGTTGGAATCCGGTCGTCGAGAAACAGCAGAAGTAGCTGCTGCGCACCCATTAGCACGATTTTTCTTCCTCAAAACCACCTTTGCTATGTTGCTGGCGATGTTACTGCTTGCCGGTGGTTTTATGGCCTACCAAAACCTCGCCAAGGAATCATTGCCAGACCTCGATATCCCGCAGGCGACAATCATAACGCCGTGGCCGGGCGCTGACCCTCGCACCATTGAAGAGCAGGTTACGCAGGAACTGGAAGATGAACTGACGACGGTTAAAGGCGTGAAATCTGTCGTTAGTGCGTCGTTCGACAGTCTGTCGATGATTATCGTTGAATTCACTGCCGAAACTAATTCGCGCGACGCGATGCAGCGCTTGCGCTCGGCGGTATCTGATGCGGAATCAGACTTGCCCGCTGATGCTGAAACATCAAATATTAATCAGGTTTCGGTCGACGACCGGCCGGTTATGACCATTACGCTATACGGCGATGTTAGTGATGTAACTCTGAACGACCTGAGTGAAATGCTGCAGGATGATTTTGAAACGCAGCGTGGCGTGAACGAAGTTGATTTGGGCGGCGCGCGTGAAGAGATCGTGCAGATTTTGCTCGACCCGCAAAGACTATTGGCACTAGGTATAGCACCAACGCAGGTACGTACTGCCATTAGCAACGCAAACCTGGATCAGCCGTTCGGCGACATAGAAAGCGAACAGTTTGGCGCTGTTATCCGCCTGCAGGGCCAGTTTCAATCGGTGAACGACCTGCGCAATATGCCGGTTGCGCGGTTAGGTGGCCAACTAAAAGAGCGGGCAGTGACGCTCGGTGAAATCGCCACGGTTGAGAAAGCGCTAGCGCGTGAAGAAACCCGGGCTTTTTATAGCGACAACGGTGGCGAATTCGGCAAAACCATCGAAATCAGTGTGAAAAAGTCGCCGGGTGCCGACACAGTAAAGTTAATCGAAGCCGTTTCAGCACGTTTGCTAAAAGCCAAGGCGGGTAATGGCTGGCCGGAAGGCGTCGAGTACTCAATAACCCAGAACGAAGCCGAACAGATCACTGAATCGCTGAGCGACGTGCTGACCAACGCGCTGCAAGCGATGTTAGCGGTTTTTATCGTGTTGTTTCTGGTACTCACCTGGCGTGAGGGCATTATCGCCGGACTGTCGATACCACTGTCATTTGCTGGTGCGCTCATCATTATCTGGGCGGTGGGCTATACGCTCAACGAACTGGTGATTATTGGCATGGTGCTGGCTCTCGGCCTGCTGGTAGACGTTTTCATTCTGATGATGGAAGGTCTTCACGATGAGATTTACACCAACAAAAAAACGTTTGGCCAGGCGGCGCTGGCGACCGTAAAGCGTTACGGTATTCCGGCATTTGCCGGCCAGCTCACTACCATTCTGGCCCTGGCTCCGCTAATGGCTATATCGGGCACCTCGGGGAAATTCATTCGGGTATTGCCGGTAACAGCAATCGCCTGTTTGGTTATGGCATTTGTAGTTGCATTATTAGTCAGTGTGCCGCTGTCCCGGCTGCTAATGGGTCGGGTAGCGAATAAAAAATCCGCCCAAGGTAGCGAGGCTAAAGAAACCCGCGCCGACCGCATAATGGCGGCCATGTCGAATGGCTTGTTGCGTAGCAGCCTGAAGGTTACGCTGCGCTCGAAAAAAGTCGCGGCATTGTGGGTGGCGATAGCCTTCGGCCTATTTTTCGCTTCGCTGATTATTGCCGGAAAAATACCGATGGAGCTGTACGCCAAAAATGATGGCGTTAACCTCGGCATTAATATTGAGCTACCTCCCGCTACATTATTGACAACCTCACAGCAGGTTGCCGACGAAGTGGGCGAAATATTGCGTGAAAAACCCTACTTCGAAAGCGTCATTAAACTTGTCGGCCGGAAAAGCCCGCTCGCTTCAACTTCTCTCGCGTCGGCGTTACAGCCATCATCAGCTGAGAATTTTATTGGCTTCTCCAGCACCTTTGTCGAAAAGGAACAGCGTGAAAAACTCGGCTACGAGTTGGCGGCCGATTTACGCGTTGAACTAGCTGAGTACTTAGCTGCTAATGTGCCGGGTGCTTCACTGCTGGTGGTGCCGGAAACCGGCTCACCAAGTGCCGCCGATCCAATAGAAATTAGTATTACCGGTAGCGATATGCGTGAGCTGCAGCGTATTTCACGAGAAGTGCAGGAAAAAGTCGCGAGCGTAAGTGGTACAGCTGATGTGCGCGACAATCTGGGTAGTGTTAAAACTGAAATCGCGTTGACACCGAACCGAGAAGCGGCAGATTTTTATGGCCTTAATCAGCGCGATTTGGCCTCGCAGATTCGCTTTGCTCTGTCGAATGACAAAATTGGTACCTTCGCCACTCCCGGCACCGGCGACGACCTGGATATTCATATGGGTCTGCAGTGGAGCAGCCACGAAGGTGAGGGCGGCGGGCCAGGAAAAATTGAGGAGTTGTCACTGATTCGGGCCTTTACCCCCGACGGCGAAACCGTGGCGCTGATGTCATTGCTACAACCGACACTGTCTGAAGCACCAACCTCTATCGTGCACAAAGATGGCGACAGGGCAATTAGCGTGTTGTCGAAAGTAGAGGGGCGGAATCTGGCCGAAGTGATTGCTGAAATTACTCCGCTGCTCGACGAAATGGCCGAAAACTGGCCGGTCGGCTATGCCTGGAGTATTGGTGGCGAATCTGCTGAAACGGCTGAAACCTTCGGTTCTGCCGGCATTATGCTTATCGTTGCACTCATTATGGTGTTCGGCGTATTGGTCATCGTATTCGGCTCGTTTAGTCAGGGCTTTATTCTGATGATGACCATGCCGATGGCTCTCATTGGCACATTCTTCGGTTTTTACATTACCGGCATGTCGCTGAGCTTTTTTGCGGTTATCGGCCTTATTTCGCTGATCGGCATCGTCGCCAACAACGGCATTGTAATGGTCGATACCATGAACGGGCTATTACGGGACGGTGCTAGCGTAAAAGAAGCTGCCGCTCAGGGCGCTTCAGCCCGCCTTCGGCCGATTCTCACTACCTCGGTAACCACCATTGTTGGTCTGCTGCCCCTGGCTCTGGGCACACCGATGTATGCACCGCTTTGTTACGCCATTATATTTGGTATGGCCTCATCAACGGTTTTGTCGTTGGTGATTGTACCGTGTTTATACCTGCTGCTTACCGGCAAAGCCGTGAGTGAAGCAGACTATTTAGACTAAAAACTTTAGACCAGGAGTGAGTAAAAATGATCGAAATTATTGATGTAAAGGCAAGCCATGTTGTAGCCATTCGCGTGAGCGGAAAAATTGATAAAGGTGAAATGCAGCAGATATTTACAGCCATGCAGGCGGTGGTTGAGCAGCATGGCCGTATCAATTTATTGGTAGAGCTCGATCGATGGCAGGGCATTACTGCCAGTGGCTTATGGGAAGATTTAAAAGGCGGGCTGCCGTTAGCGAAAAAAATGCAGCGCGAGGCCGTGGTGACTGAATCTAAATTTCTCGAAATATGGACGCGGATTGGTAGCAGTTTATGGCCGGGCGTTGAGGCAAAAGTGTTCAAGCCCAGTGAGCGGGAGCAGGCATTGGCCTGGGTTAGCGAATAGGCAAACTAACCGCTGTACTACAGAGCTCTGGCTTCTGCAGCACAGCTATCGTGTTTATGCGTCGCAGGCAATCAGTCGGAGGTAACGGCCTGAGTCGTCGGCGTGGCACCCTGAGCATGGGACGGGCTGTCGGAGTTGGCCCACACTTCCATTGATTGCATGGTCGCTGCACCGACAAAGCTGGCAAATGCAGCATCGGCAGCATCGAGCGCCGTGCCTATTCTCACCAAGCCATCCAGCGGTGCCATGCGGGTCGCATCAAACAGATACCAGTGGCCATCCAACCAGGCTTCCATAAAGCCGTGAAAGTCCGGCGGCTGCAGGTTGACGGCATAGCCTGATACGTAGCGGGCCGGAACACCAAGGGCGCGGGATAGAGCAATTGCGACATGGGCAAAATCACGGCATACGCCGGCCCTTTGCAACAGTACGTCACAGGCTGAGTCATTAGGGCCGGTACTGCCTGATACATAGTCAAAATGTTCGCGCACCCAATTACACACAGCCGTTACCCGGGTGTGACCGTCGACAAAGTGACCGAATTCCTTCTGAGCGAAGCGCTGTAGTTTGTCCGATTCGCAGTAGCGGCTCGGATTCAGGTAGCCAATGACCTCAGGTGGCAGGATATGAACCTGGGTTTGTTGCAGG
>CAJQNE010000525.1 GCA_905479545.1 uncultured Gammaproteobacteria bacterium
CAAATGCTATACACCAGCTACAAACTAAACCAACCAGCGATGGTGCGTTATCCACGCGGTGGCGGAGCTAACGTCCAGGTAGACGCAGCATTCACGGAATTGCCGATCGGCAAGGGCTTAGTCAAATGCCAGGGCGATGGCGACGTCGCCCTACTGGGCTTCGGTGCCATGGTGCCGGTAGCCGACTCCATTGCTGGCGAGCTTAACGCCAGCGTCGCCGATATGCGGTTCATTAAGCCCATTGATGAGCAACTTATTCTCGACATGGCAGCCAGGCACAAGCTAATTGTCACGCTTGAAGACAACGCCGTTCAAGGCGGCGCAGGCAGCGCCGTTAATGAGGTATTACAAGCCCACGGTGTACTGGTTCACGTATTGAACCTAGGCATACCGGATCGGCTAATTCACCACGGCAGCCGCGAAGAAACGCTGGCGGATTGTGGCTTGGATGCGGAAGCCGTGCTCTCAAGTATTCAACAGAAGCTGGCGAAAATTTCATAACCGCACAGCTACCCTGCACTGCTTGATCTGCCGGGCATATTAATACGGACCTTTTCGCTTACGCTCTTAAGGGCCTTTCTGCCTGACCTGGCGCTTGTCGGCTGTACAGCAACTGTCTATTCTGACCAAATGGTAAGCTAAGCCGCATAGCCTCGGCACCTTGCTAGTCTAAACTCACTGCTACCAGCACTTTCAAACCTAACACCGGAGTTCCTGATGAAGTTACACGCTATTGCACTCGCTGCAGCCATGGCTACCACAGTCTTTGGCTGCGCAAACGCCGAAGATGATACCGCCGCTGCTGCCGTTCAACCGGCTGCAACGACAGCAGCCGTTGCAGCGACTCCTGCTGCCACAGCACCGACAAGCAACGAATTTGAATACGAATTTGACACTGTGCATACACAAATACTGTTTTTCGTGGATCACGTCGGTTTTTCCAAGTCACAGGGTGAATTCCTAGTGTTCGATGGCGGCTTTAATTTCACACCGGACAATTGGAGCGATTCTAACGTTTCAGTAAGTATTGATACCGCCAGCCTGACGTTAAACGACGAAAAATGGGATAAGCACGTCAAGAACCCCGATTTTTTTGACGTCGAAAAATTCCCGGAAATGACGTTCAATAGCACTAAAGTAGAATCTACCGACGGCAAAACCGGCAAGGTTTATGGCACTCTGACAATGCTTGATGTCAGCAAGCCTGTAGTGCTCGACGTGACTTTCAATAAAGCCGCTGTGCACCCATCGTCGAAGCGTTATGTCGCAGGATTCTCAGGCACTACCACTGTAAAACGGAGTGAATTCGGCATGAAATATGGCGTGCCGGTCATTGGCGACGATATCGAAGTTCGCCTGGAAGTTGAAGGCATGCGTAAGCAATAAACTTAAGCCTAAATCAAGCCACCGCCGAGGACACGACTCCCCCTGCGGTGGCTTTTTTATAGCTAGACTAACCACAGCAGCCAAGCTCAGCTACCGCGCCACACTAATCACGTGTCTACCTGGCCAGTACACGCTCTCTGGCAGACACTCGGTGGTCGGAGACCGGCTTGCAACGAAGAGAACCGACCATGTCAAACACCCGGCCAAAAGCCGCAAAGCCACCCCAATGGAATAGCGGTAGCAAATTATTTCACTGGCTGATTGCCGGGTTAATTTTCAGCGCCATCACTGTCGCCATTTTAGCCGGCCACTGGGGTGATCTCGGCGGTACTCGTAAGCAGCAGTACTGGCTGTTTATGCTGCATAAGTCGCTCGGGCTTACGGTTCTGCTGCTAGCCATAGGTCGCTTATTATGGCGCCTGACCCATCAACGCCCCGCCCCACTAGCCTCACACCGGCACATTGAACGGACGGCGGCCGAAGGGGCCCATTTTGCACTCTATATTTTACTGTTCCTGCTGCCATTAAGCGGCTGGTGGCTAAACTCCGTCGCGGGCATTCCGCTTAAATATTTTTTACTGTTTAAAGTCCCCGCGCTGGTCGCTGCCAGCCTGGCGCTGGAAGATCTGGCGAAATGGGTTCATAACGCACTGGCTGTTGCTTTACTTATCATCCTCAGCGCTCACATCGCCGGCGCACTGAAACACCACCTGCTGGATAAGGACACTACCTTACAAAGAATGCTGCCCGACTCCGTACTCGGCAAGTTCACCGGCGCCGTGATGGCACTGCTAGTCATTGGCATGGCCGGAGTATTTACTTTCGCAGAACTTACAGAAACCACCACAAGTAACGCACCTTCTCAGCCGATTGCCACTAACAGCGTCGACGCCGCAGCGACCAATTGGACAACCCATGACAGCAGCCAACTAACGTTTGACGTTAATGTTTCCGGTGACAAGGTCGAAGGGTTATTTAAACGCTTCAACGCTGCAGTGAATTTTGCCCCGGACAGCCTGGGCAGTAGCAGCATTTACGCCACTATATTCACTGAGTCGATATTTACTGACAACAGCACCCGCGACGAGATGTTGCCTGAAGCTGACTGGTTCTCGGTGCAAAAGCACCCTATAGCAGAGTTCAAAACCGGCAACATCAGAGACACCGGTGACGGGAAGTACCTTGCCGATGCGACATTGCGAATTCGCGATGTCACCCGCAATATTGAATTTCCATTTCACTGGCAACAGAGCGGCGATTCAGCAACCTTAACCGCTACGGTTACGCTGAACAGGCTTGATTACCAGTTGGGCGCAGACGAATTTGGCGATGCCGAAACTATAGCGCTTATGGTGCCCGTGAAGGTGTTGCTAAAGCTTACTCGCTAGTACGCTCCTCTATGCCAGAGGAATCAACAGGGTCTCTGTAAGCAGCAGTGCCCGGCATTAGTCCGCACTGACCGAGCAAAGCCTGCCACGCTTTAGTGTGGCGCGATATCGCTGCGTCAAATTGGCCCTGAAAATCGCTCTGATAATAGGCTGCCCACTGAACTACAGCGGCTGGCTTGTTTTTGAAGGGTTCGAACAACGGCTGGAGCAACAAAGCAGCCTGCCGCTGTTGGTTTTTTAATTGCGCCAAATAAGGCTGAACCCGGCCCGCGTAGTAGCGTTGAAAAACGTTCCTGAACGCCTGACTTTTGCGATTCGATTTCTGGCGGTAGCACAGCGGTTTTTCTAACCGACGCTCTAACGACATAGCGGCTGCCTGCAAGGTTTGAATGGCCAACTGCTGGCCTCGGTAAAGCTGGCTAAGCCATTGGCTCTGAGCCAAAACCTTGTTCGCCGCCTCATAGTCACTCGCAGACAGTTCGACACCACTAAACGCGCGCTGTTGCACCGACAGCCATTGCAGCAGCGCCGCAGACGCCGCGCTGGCCTCAACGTCATTCCCCTGAGCCAAGAGGCTACCGCCAACCCGCACCATAGCGGCAAACTCGTCACTACCCACCGTGCTATTCCACAGTACCGCAGGCAGTGCTTGCAGCTTCTCTGCAAGCACTGCCTCAAGCTTGCTATACGTCGCCGATAAGCTCCCGCCCTCTGCCGCGCTAGCCGACCGCACGGCCATTTTTGCAAGACACTCCCGGGCCAGTGCAATAAACTCCACTTCGTAAATAAGCCGCTGCGATGGGCGGTGAACCCGACCAAGAATGCTATTTCGCTCGTTAATCAGCGCAAATAACCGGCAGTCACGGAGTCGGAACCAGTCAGCCATGCTGGCCCGTTGCTGAGGCACTGCGAGCAGTCGTTCACGTTTTGCCGGCCAGGGTAAAAGCATCACGGTAGCAGGACGTTCAATATCAAACCCTGTCAGTCCGGCGATGCGATTTTGATAGTCAGTGAGCATGCCCTCGGTAGCCGACTTTTCACTACAGCCCAAGCTCAACAATAGCGCCACCAACAACACACACGGTATCAGCGGCCCTTTACGGCATCGCTTTAACCGTGCAAAGCACATAAGCCATTAGTCATAGGCTCAGTCATAATTGGCTTTCCACGACCCCGGCACTCTTCGCAAGCGACGGATCAACAGCCCCCAATCCAAACCCTGCTTCTGATTGACCTGCGCTGGCAAGCCAAGGCTGGTGGCAATAGCTAATCGAGTTTCGCTGGCAAGCTGGTCGCGACCTTTACCGTTCGACGAAATCGCTGGCAAAAAGCGCAGTTCAACCGGTGTATAGGGCGACATGAGCATATCGCGGATATTGCCGATAAAATTAACGTCGTCGGTATACGGTGCTGCACTGCGGTAGCGCTTACCGTCGCGCTCCAACTCGCCCCAGCTCACTGCCAATGGCTGAACAGGCGCGTTGGCGGCAATGGCGGATTTGAATAGCCGCGGAAAAAAATAGCTAACTTCATCACCCCAAGTGGTGGTCGCTTCGGGGTAAATTAAAGCCATCTCGCCGTTCTGCAGGAAACCCTGCAAATTATCATTCACGGCGGCGTTTTTATTTGCGCCCCGAGCGATAAAGGTTGAACCCGCGCTGCGGAGTAACTGACCGATAATTGGCCAGCTACCCACTTCTTGTTTAACCAAAAAACGACAACGCAGATGGCCACCGACGAGCAACGCATCTAACCAACTAACATGATTGCACACCAGCAACACCCCTGAAGCGGGAATGGTGCCCACCAAATTCGGCCTGATGCCGAGAATTTTTAAGGCCCGGCGTATCCACCAGCGAATGAGTGCATCGCTGTAACGAGAAAACCGGTGACCCAACGCACTATCTAATGACAGCCAGGCAGCAGATACAACACCGAGACCTATATGAAGTATAAAATCCGGAGTACGCCAAACCAGTCGCAACCAGCCACCAGGCACAGCGGCTGAACTCGCTAAGCTATGCTCTCGATGAGGGAGTGGCTCTCCCACAATTTGGGCAACGCTCGCTTCATCAGCGGAGTGGCTGCCGGAATTACTGGCGTTGCTGTCGCTCAATGAAGTGCCTGGCGTAACGCGGTGAAAGGTCTTCAGTTCTCAGCAATACGAATAAATCCGCAACACCGAAGGCCGGGTCCCAACTAGGTTCACCGCAAATTTTCGCACCCAATGAAACATAGGCCTTCATTAGCGGCGGAATTTGCAGTGCAGTAACAATGCAATCGCTGTCCGGGTTTGGCACAGCAACACGAGGAATTACCCGCAGCGATTCGTTCACCAGATACTTCTGTTGCAAGCGCCGGGTAACCGCATGAATCATGCTGCCGTCAGTACCCCACTCTATACTGGCGCAGCCAATCATATAAGGAATATTGTTCTGAATAATATGGGCCGCTAGTCCCTGCCACAGCGTGGCAATAACGGCACCGGTACGATAACCCTCGCGGACGCAGGTGCGGCCAACTTCCAATAGATCGCCGTCGAGCGCTTTGATGGCGCTCATATCGAATTCGGTTTCCGAATAATAACTGCCTACAGCCTCAGCACCAGCCCGATTCAACAACCGAGTTGATGCTACAAGCTTACCGCTACTGGTTTCAGTCACCAGCATGTGAACGCAATGCGGATCAAACTCATCACGATCAACCTGATGCACTGAATCGGCACCGACATCAGCACCCATTTCCTCAGCAAAGACCTGATAGCGCAGGCGCTGGGATGCGAGTACATCAGCGTCGCTTACGGCCAGCCGAACGCTATAGCGCGGCTGCTCAGGAACCTGTTCTGTAGCGTTGTTTTCGGCGATGTTAGCAGCGGTATTTTGCATCGGTTTCTATGCGGTTGGTGAAATCTGCGCGCACTGTAGTGCAGCTTTATGACATTTTCATGATCGAATCGTTAACAGCTTATTGTGGCTCTCACGTAGTTTGACTACGAAAATATAGCGTAGTTGCGAGCCCAAAGAACTGCTTTTCAAGGTAAATATTACACGACTTAAAGGCCCGCTACATTTGCTAGCATATAAATTCGGAATATGAAGATCGATTCAACCCGGCTATTGGCATCGCGCAGGCTGGCTTCAGCGTCAACACCGGTTTTACGTGCCAGGTTGCAGAGAGAAAACAGCACATCACCCAATTCTTCGTGAATTCGTTGATGGTTGTCGGCAACAGCGAGTTCATTGTCCAGCTCATGGAGCTCTTCGCTAAGCTTATCCCGGGCAGCCGGTGCCGACGGAAAATCAAATCCTACTCTGGCTGCCCGCTTGCCTAATTTTTCTGCCCGAACCAGTGCGGGCAAGCTCAGCGCAACATTGTCGAGCGCACTCGTCCGCTGGGCATTACTGCTACCCGTGGCGTCGCTTCTGACTTGCCGCTCCTGCTGCTTTATCGCATCCCAATCGGCTTTTTGCTCTTGCTCAGAGGCATATCGCTTATCAGCAAATACATGTGGGTGGCGACGAATCATTTTTTCGGTGATCGCCCGAGCGACATCGTCAAAACCAAACGACTGCTGTTCTTCAGCCATTTGCGAATGAAATACCACCTGCAGCAACAAATCGCCTAATTCATCGCAGAGGTCGGGCATATCGTCACGCTCAATTGCATCAAGCACTTCGTAAGCCTCTTCCAGCGTATAGGGCGCAATAGTTTTAAAATTTTGCTGAATATCCCAGGGACAACCCGTTTCAGGGTCTCGCAATTGCGCCATTACCGCCAGTAACTCGTCAATCGGCCGACTGTTAGCAGCATTATCAAGCAGCCCGGTCATAGCATCTCTTCTTCATGGTCAGCGCCGAGCTTATTCGCTAGCTGAGTGAGCAACCCCGAGGTCGCCCCCCAAATAACATGGCCGTCATATCGAAACAGGCTGTAGTTCACATCGCGACCACCCCACTCTCGCTGGCCTTGTTCACGATTTTCTCGTTGCATGAAATATTCCAGAGGCACCTCGAACACCTCCGCCACCTCAGCGGGCTCAATTTCCATCGTAAAATCGGCCTGCACCAAAGCGACCACCGGCGTGATGGAGTAGCCGGTAAAAGTTTCAAAGGTTGGCAGATAGCCAATGACTTCGATTTCCTCCCCCTGAATACCCACTTCTTCGGCGGTTTCCCGCAATGCTGCAGCTTCTGCATCAACATCTTCGGGGTCAATCGCACCACCAGGGAAACTGATTTGGCCCGCGTGGCTGCGTAAAGTGTCGGTCCTCTTGGTAAGCAGCACCGATAACCCCGCCGGCCGGTCGACAATAGGAATCAGTACGGCAGCATGGCGAAACGGCCGGTCGGCAATGTCGACAGCCACCAGAAAATCCTGATATTGCGGATAGTGCTCGTAAAGCATTTCGGTTTCTAACCGATCGGGTAGCCGACTATCCAGCAATGAGGTACGGAGAATATTTTTACAAACAGTGGCTGTTGGTGCATTAGTCATATCTCCATTATGCCGCTGTGGCTGCGCCCGTGCATGGCCGGGTGGCACCACCATTGCAACTCATGGCCAGTTACGCCGCCATTATCGATGTTGCAACGCAAAACGTCGTACGGAGTTTTGCTGTAAACTGCGCGCCCCGTTTCAACTGCTGGCCTACTTATTTTATGCGTTTATCGTCTCTTACCGCTATATCCCCCATTGACGGTCGCTATGCCGACAAAACCTTCGAGCTTCGCGGAATTTTCAGCGAATACGGCCTTATTCGCTACCGCGTAACCACTGAGGTTCGCTGGCTCCAGATGCTGGCCCGCACTCAGGGCATTGCCGAAGTGCCTGAGTTTTCTGACGAGGCCAATGCCGAACTAGACCGGGTAGTCGAAGACTTCAGTATTGACGACGCGCAGCGCGTTAAAACCATCGAAGCGACCACCAACCACGACGTAAAAGCGGTTGAGTACTTTCTAAAAGAAAAGATCGCCGGCAACCCGGAACTGCACAAAGTTAATGAGTTCATTCACTTTGCCTGCACATCGGAAGACATCAACAACGTCTCCTATGCGCTGATGCTGCTCGATGCCCGCGAGCAAACTTTGCTGCCGCAATTTGACTCAGTGATTGACGTCATTGCCGACCTGGCAAAAACGTACCGCGATCAACCGATGCTGTCACGCACCCACGGCCAAACCGCTTCACCCACCACGCTGGGCAAAGAAATGGCGAACGTCGCTTACCGCTTGCAACGCCAACGTGACCAGCTCGCTGACGTGAAGATATTGGCAAAAATGAACGGCGCAGTCGGCAACTACAACGCTCACCTTGTCGCGTACCCGAATGTCGACTGGCCCAACCTGAGTCGGCAACTACTTAACTCACTGGGCTTGTCGGTTAACCCATTTACCATTCAAATTGAACCGCACGATTACATGGCCGAGTACTTCCACGCGATAATGCGGTTTAACACCATCCTTATCGACTTCTGTCGTGACATATGGGGCTATATCTCAGTCGGTTACTTCCGGCAGCGCACCGTTGAGGGGGAAGTTGGCTCCTCAACCATGCCGCACAAAGTTAATCCGATCGATTTTGAGAATGCCGAAGGCAACCTCGGTATTGCAAACGCTTTACTCGACCACCTAGCGAACAAACTGCCCATTTCCCGCTGGCAGCGCGACCTGACCGACTCGACAGTGCTGCGTAACCTTGGCGTTGGCCTTGCTCATTCACTTATCGCTTTTAAAGCCACACTTAAAGGCGTTAGTAAGCTGGAAGCCAATGAGCAGCGACTCAATGACGACCTGGACGCTAACTGGGAAGTATTAGCGGAAGCCATACAAACCGTTATGCGCCGCTACGACATAGACCAGCCCTACGAAAAGCTAAAAGCGCTCACTCGCGGCCGCCGGATTGATGGCAAAGCATTGCGCGAATTCGTCGAAACGCTGGACCTGCCAGAAGAACCGAAGCAGCAATTACTGCAACTTACGCCCGGTAGCTATATTGGCAACGCCATTGAACAGACTGATCGCCTGTAGATCAGGTCGATGATAAAGCCGACAAAAAGCCCGGTAAAAACGCCTTGGGCAGTGCCAAATGTCGAAGACTTTTTGCAGAACAACTGGCAAAAAAAAGCCCGGCTGTTCAAGCAAGCCCTAGCTGGCTTTAAGCCGCCATTGGATGCTAATGACTTAGCCGGGCTTGCTTGCGAACCCGACGTAGAATCGCGGATAGTGCTTGAACACGGTCAGGGTGATGATCCTAAGCCATGGCAACTTGAGCACGGCCCGTTTAAGGAAGAACGGTTTTCAACCTTGCCAGAAGAAAACTGGACATTGCTGGTTCAGGACGTCGACAAACACTACCCGCCGGTTGCGGAAGTATTAAAGCACTTCCGCTTTATACCCGACTGGCGAATAGACGACGTCATGATCTCCTACGCGCCTAAAGGCGGCTCAGTCGGACCTCACTACGACCTATATGATGTATTTTTGCTACAAGTAGAAGGTCAACGCCGTTGGCAATGGGGTGATTTACCCGAGCAACCCAGCAAGCGTACGGATACAGACCTGAGCATTCTCAGCAACTTTGACGCTACGCAGGAGGCGGTACTCAATCCCGGCGACATTCTGTACGTGCCGCCGGGCGTCGGTCATCATGGTGTTGCTGAAAACGACTGTGTCACCTGGTCAATTGGCTTCAGAGCGCCATCAATGGCTGAATTGCTTAGCGACTTCAGTGACCAGCTTATTCAGGAACTTAGCGACACCGAACGATACTCCGACCCCGCTGAACTTCCGCCGTCATTACATGGCCGTCACGGTGCAATTAGCAACACTACGGTGCGCAATGCAACCCGGTTATTGCAAACACGGTTGCAGGAATCTCTGGCTGATGAAAACTGGGCTACTCGCTGGTTTGGTGCGATGCAGACCTCACCCAAAGCCTGGTTACAACCGGTCGCGGCGGATGAAAAAGCCATAGAGCAATGGCAAAAAAACCCGCTGGCCATCGAACGCTTTGCCGGCTCGCGCTGGGCGATGAGCGATGAGCAGCAATTGCTGTTTGTAACGGGGGAAATATATCAACTCAGCACCGAAACAGCGCCATTAGCAAAATACTTAAGCGATGAATTGACCTATTCGTCACAAGCACTG
>CAJQNE010000526.1 GCA_905479545.1 uncultured Gammaproteobacteria bacterium
GCCCCGCTCGCCGACCTGGCCCGGTTGACAGCCAAATACGAGGGTTGGTTGTTAGTAGATGATGCGCATGGTTTAGGCGTGTTGGGCCATCGTGGCGCGGGCGCGTTAGATGAGGCCGGCTTGTCGCAGGATGAGGTGCCATTACTGGTTGGCACATTCGGCAAAGCCTTTGGCATGGCCGGTGCGTTTGTTGCGGGCCCGGAACTGGCCATTGAGCTGTTGTTGCAAACTTGTCGCGGGCAAATTTTTTCAACCGCAATGTCTCCGGCTCAGGCGGTGGCTTTAGCTGAATCGCTGCGCTTGGTTCAGGCTGCCGATGATAGGCGCGAACATTTGCAGGCGGTAATTCAGCACTTTCGCGACGGTGCTGAACGGCTTGGTATTGAGTTGTTGCCCAGCCGAACGCCTATTCAGCCGTTAGTGCTGGGTAGTGAAATGCGGGCGCTGGCGGTGAGTGATAGCTTATGGGCGCAGGGCTGTTGGGTTGGGGCTATTCGCCCGCCGACGGTGCCGGTCGGCACGGCGCGGCTGAGAATTGTGCCAACCGCCGCACATTCATTTGAGCAAATTGATCAGCTGTTAGCGGCCTTGCAAGTCGCGCTAGGGGAGTTTTAAGGGATGGCTAACCGCGGATTTTTTATTACCGGCACCGATACTGACGCAGGTAAAACGTTGGTGGCTTGCGCCTTGGCGCGGAAGTTGCGTCTTGAAGGTGAGCGGGTAGCCGTTGCTAAGCCGATAGCTGCCGGTGCCGAACGGGTGGATGGCGAGCTACAAAATGATGATGCTTTGGCTTTGCAGGCGGCCGGCGGTGATTGGCAGCCTTATCAGCAAATTAATCCCTATTGTTTTACTGAGGCAATAGCGCCGCATATTGCCGCGCGCGGCGAGGAGTTGTCGGTAGAGTTGCTGTCTGCTGCGATGGGGCCGGCGCTTACTATTGATGCCGACACGCTATTGGTCGAAGGGGCGGGCGGCTGGTATGTGCCGTTGAACGAACGCGAAAATTTATCTGATTTAGCGGTGGAGTTAGGCTTGCCGGTTATTCTGGTCGTCGGTATTAAACTCGGTTGCCTGAATCATGCAATGTTGTCGGCGCAGGCGATTGAGGCCAGTGGTCTGTCACTGGCCGGGTGGGTTGGCAGTGTAGTGCAGCCGGGTATGCCAGCGTTGCAAGAGAATATTAAAACGCTGAAGCACCGGCTTGCCGCTCCCTGTTGGGGTGTATTGCCGCATCTGCCGGGTGCCGATGCCAGCGACTTTATCGGTCACTTACAGCTACCTCTGGGGTAACC
Organism: uncultured Gammaproteobacteria bacterium; assembly: GCA_905479545.1. Lineage (GTDB taxonomy): Bacteria > Pseudomonadota > Gammaproteobacteria > CAJQNE01 > CAJQNE01 > CAJQNE01. Next base: position 1,296 of record CAJQNE010000526.1, read on the forward strand.
GGGCATCAGCTCAAACCGCCAATTGATAGGCCTTTGCGCCTGACTGGCCACTGTGTTTTGGTTGCGCTTATAGGGCCTTCTGCGTAGTATCGCGCCACTGCGGATCGGGCTCTGCACTCCATTCTGAGCCTGGAAGGACATAACCACGTAACCAAAATGCAGCAGATTACTCATCTGCCGGTAGCCGGGAAGCTGCCGGGCAAACTACGGGCTACGTCCGGCATGCATTATTATACAGCCAAGCCGGTTACACGCTCCCTGAGCTGTGCTGGTGTTTTTCTTAAACGACGATGCTCATGCAATCAGCGATTGCGTCTCCGTTTGATGTGGTTGTGAGGTGTTGGTTGTCGATGCCGCAGGCAGGGTTCGAAAAGTTACGCTGGTTGGCAAGCTGAGTGGTTTGGTTAAGTGGCATGTTTAGTCGCATGCGCGCAGCAAATAACACAGTGCCGACTGGCAAAAAGTTTTGTTTTATAACGATTAGGAGAGTAGCAGGCATGGCCTCAGCTTTCGCACAGCCACTAAGCCGCTTCGCCGGTATTGCCGCGCTAATGTCAGTGAGTTCACTGGCATCGGCTATCGAATACAACCTGCCCGTAGGCGTGACGCAACTCAGTCGCGAAACCTTTGATTTGCACATGCTGATCTTCTGGATTTGCGTAGTAATCGGCGCGCTAGTATTCGGCGTAATGGGCTACTCACTGTTTGCTCACCGTAAAAGCCGCGGCGCCGAGCCGGCTCATTTCCACCACAGCACCGGTGTTGAAATTGCCTGGACAACCGTGCCGTTCATTATTTTGATCGCCATGGCGATTCCGGCGGCCAAGCTGCTGATTAAAATGGAAGACACCACCAATTCTGATCTGGTTGTGAAAGTAACCGGCTTCCAGTGGGGCTGGCACTACGAATACCTCGATAACGGCGTGCAGCACTACAGCATGCTGGATGCCAGGAGCAATGCTGCTCGCCAGAAAAATTCCGGCATCGACGTAAATGAAATTGAGCACTACCTGCGTGACGTTGATAAGCCGCTGGTGTTGCCAACCGGCAAAAAGGTTAAATTCCTGATTACTTCAATTGATGTAATCCACTCCTGGTGGGTGCCGGAGTTGGGTGGCAAAAAAGATGCTAACCCGGGCGCGGTAAACCAGATGTGGGCCGAGATTGACGAAGAAGGTCGCTACGACGGCAAATGCACCGAGCTATGCGGTAAAGACCACGGTTATATGCCGATTGTTGTGCAGGCGGTTTCGCCGGCAGCGTTCGATAAATACATTAAAAATGCACAAGCAGAAGCCGGCATCAAAGCGCCGTCTGTTGCTGTTGCCCAATAACGTTCGGAGTTTTAAGTTATGAGCACTGCTATTGACAGCCACGCGCACGGCGCCGATCACGACGATCACCATCATGGCGCACCAAAAGTTAGCCTGATGCGTTACCTGACGACTACCAACCACAAAGACCTCGGTACCTTGTATCTGGTGTTTGCCTGCCTGATGTTCTTCGTCGGCGGCACCATGGCGCTGATTATTCGCGCCGAGTTGTGGCAGCCAGGTTTACAGATCGTAAACCCGCAATTCTTTAACTCTATGACCACCATGCACGCGCTGGTGATGATTTTCGGCGCGGTTATGCCAGCGTTCACCGGCCTGAGTAACTGGCTGGTACCGATGCAGGTTGGCGCTCCGGATATGGCGCTACCACGGGTTAATAACTGGGGTTTCTGGATTCTGCCGGTTGCCTTCGGCATTTTGCTCTCTACCTTGTTTATGGAAGGTGGCGCACCGGCCGGTGGTTGGACGCTGTACCCGCCGCTATCGCTACAAACCGGTAACGCTTTCCCGTTCGTTATTCTGGCGATTCACCTGATGGGTATCTCGTCAATTACCGGCGCGATTAACGTCGTGGTCACCATTCTGAACCTGCGTGCGCCCGGCATGGACTTGCTAAAAATGCCACTGTTCTGCTG
>CAJQNE010000527.1 GCA_905479545.1 uncultured Gammaproteobacteria bacterium
ACGTTGACCACGGTAAAACCTCGCTGCTGGACTATATCCGCACGACCAAAATCACCTCGGATGAAGCCGGCGGCATTACTCAGCATATGGGTGCCTACCACGTTGAAACCGATAAGGGCGTGGTTAGTTTCCTGGATACGCCGGGACACGCGGCGTTCTCGTCGATGCGGGCTCGTGGCGCAAAAGTAACTGACGTGATTATTCTGGTGGTTGCTGCTGACGATGGCGTTATGCCACAGACGGAAGAGGCGATTAAACACGCTAAAGCCGCTGGTGTGCCGATTATTGTTGCGGTGAACAAAATGGATAAGCCTGAGGCGGACCCGGATCGGGTGCGTAATGAGCTTTCCGCTAAAGAAATAGTGCCTGAGGAATGGGGCGGTGACGTGCCGTTCATTAACGTCTCGGCGCATACCGGCGAAGGTGTTGATGATTTGCTCGATGCGCTGATTCTGCAGGCTGAGGTTCTGGAGTTGGTCGCACCGGTTATCGGCGCGGCTTCGGGCTCGGTGGTTGAGGCTTCGCTTGAAAAAGGTCGTGGCCCGGTAGCAACAGTGCTGGTTCAGAAAGGCACCTTGAAGAAAGGCGATGTGGTGGTTTGTGGCCAGCACTTTGGTCGCGTTCGGGCAATGTTCGACGAGCTTGGCAAAGAAGTGCAAACCGCTGGCCCGTCAATTCCTGTGCAGTTATTGGGCATGTCTGGCGTGCCGGAAGCCGGCGATAGCGTGAACGTGGTCGATGATGAGCGTAAAGCCCGTGAGGTTGCCGAGTTCCGTTATAGCCATGCTCGTGAGAATAAGCTTGCCAAGCAACAGGCGGCTAAGCTGGAAGAAATGTTTAACACCATGGAGAACGGCGAGCGGCAGACGGTTGATCTGTTGCTGAAGGCTGATGTACACGGTTCATCTGAGGCGCTGGCTGAGTCATTAATGGCCTTGTCAACCGATGAAGTGGCGGTGAAGATCGTTTCGCGTGGCGTCGGTGGTATTACTGAGTCTGACGTACAGCTGGCTGCTACCTCGGGGGCGGTGATTATTGCCTTTAACGTTCGTGCTGACGCCACTGCGCGTCGTCTGATTAGCGAAACCGGCGTTGATGTTAAGTACTACAGCATCATCTACGAAGCGATTGACGATGTGCGCGATGCCATGAGCGGTATGCTTTCACCTGAGGTTCGTGAGAACTTCCTGGGCTACGCTGAAGTACGTGAAGTATTCCGTTCTTCTTCGCATGGTCCTATTGCGGGTTGCCTGGTTACTGATGGCTCGGTGAAGCGTGCTAACCCAATTCGCGTGCTGCGTGATGAGGTGGTGGTGTTTGAAGGTGAGCTTGAGTCACTCCGTCGCTTTAAAGACGAGGCGAAGGAAGTGGTTGCGGGTACCGAGTGTGGTATCGGCGTGAAGAGCTACAACGATGTGCAGCCTGGCGATCGCATTGAGTGCTTCGAGCGCGTTGAAATTGCCCGGTCTTTGTAGGGCTAACTGATGGCACGCGATTTTCCTCGTAGCAAACGGGTGGGTCAGCAGGTTCAGAAAGAGCTGATGGAGCTGATTCGTAAGGAAGTTAAAGATCCTCGAATCGGCCTCATTTCGCTTACTGAAGTTGTGATGAGCAAAGATCTCGGTTTTGCCGATATTTATGTTTCGGCCTTTGGCGACGGTGATGAAGCTGAGCTGGCCCGCGATATTCTTAACGAGGCCAGTGGTTACTTACGCCATTTGCTAGGCAAGGAAATGCGGCTTCGGACGATTCCGCAGCTGCGTTTCCATGCTGATAACAGCATCGCTGATGGCATGCGTATGTCTAAAGTGATTGACGCTGCCGTTAAGAGTGACGCGCACCATGATGAAGTCGATGGTGAAGTGGCTGGCTCTGATAAGAGTAGCGACAGGGCTGAGTAAGGGCTGTTAGCTATTCGGCTCAATTCCCCCAGTGCAATTCCCATGGGTCGATACCGACCGACATCCGGAAAGTAATTAACAATGACTAAGGCCCGCAAGCGAAAAGGTCGTGCGGTTCACGGCATTTTGCTGTTGGACAAACCCAAGGGGCTTTCCAGCAACCAGGCGCTACAGCGTGTGAAATGGTTGATGAAGGCCCAGAAGGCCGGGCACACCGGTAACCTTGATCCGATGGCGACTGGCATGCTGCCGCTGTGTTTTGGCCATGCGACTCGTGTTTCTGCGTTTCTCCTTGATGCTGACAAGCACTATAGCGCCGTAGTAAAACTAGGCCAGCGAACCGATACCGGCGACGCTGAGGGCGCGATTGTGGAAGAGGCTGCAGTGCCGCCATTGACGATCGCTGAGCTGACGGAGGTAGCGGCTCGATTCATTGGACCGCAGCAGCAAATTCCACCGATGTATTCGGCGCTGAAGCAGGATGGCACCCGGCTGTACAAGCTCGCCCGCCAAGGCGTGGAGGTTGAGCGCCCGCCGCGTGATATGACGATTCACGAGTTGAGTGGCCTGGAGCTTACAGACGACGGCTTTCGCTTTAGCGTGCATTGCTCAAAAGGCACTTACGTGCGGGTGTTGGCTGAAGATATAGCCAAGGCCATGGGCACCTTAGGCCACCTAACGGCGCTGCGTCGTGATGCGATTGGTGGGTTTGATACCGGTTTGCCGTTTATTACCGCTGAGCAGATTGAGCAGGCTGTTGGCGTTGATGATGCCTTTGTGGCTAACCCCGAAGGCGCTGATGGGTTTCTGCATTCCAGCGATCTGCCGCTGCAACATTGGCCGCGGGCCGATTTAAATGTCGATGCGGCCTGGTCGCTGAAGCATGGCAATCCGGTATTTGCCGCTATGGCTCGAGAGCACGATCAAGGCACGATGGTATGTGCGTATTACGACGATGCTTTTATTGGTATTGCGCAAACGACTGACGATGGTCGGCTAGCACCGCACCGAATTTTTCCCGGCTAGTTGTTTGCGTCGCCTGATATTCAGGCAGTTCCGCTTTTTGCTTACAGCTAATGTTTGAAGAACTGGCGCAGGTCGCAGAGAGTGTGCTGTTGGCGCTTCAACAAGTAGATATTGTCGCTGGCGACATTTGCGGGGAGGCGAAAACGCCGTAGCGTGTCGGATTCAAACAATTGGGAGTAGGGCATTGGATCGGAGCTATACGCTAAAGCCGGTAGAAATTAGTACAAAATCGCGGCGTATTTTGTGGTGGATGCGTTGGGTGTTGAAACCCACGCTAAGCCTGTTGTCATTGTTGCCGCGCTTTTTTACCTACCGTTCCCAGCTGTTTATGGCGGGCGGGTTGCGGAGTAAGTCCGCTGGTCAGGCAGTTGATTACACCGCGGTCGGTGGCGTGCCATGCATCACTGTCGGCACGCCGATAGCTGAGTCGAACGCCAGTGGCGATAAAGTGCTGCTCTATCTTCATGGCGGCGCGTTTAGCATGCCGGCGATGCCTACGGCTCATGTCGGTTTCCACGCGCGGCTCTGTCGCGATTTGGGTGCGTCGGGCTTGATGCCAGACTACAGATTGGCGCCTATGCATAAATATCCCGCTGCTTTGGACGATTGTGAAAAAGCTTATCGTGGCTTGTTAGCTGCGGGTTATAGCGGCGAAAGAATTTTGCTTGCCGGTGAATCGGCGGGCGGTAATCTGGTGTTGGGGTTGCTGCAGCGAATCCGTCGCCACGGACTTGAAATGCCGGTAGCGGCGGTGCCGATATCGCCGGTAACCGAGGTTGCGCGGGTCCATTCGCCACCTTCGCGTTGCGACAAGGCCAGGGTCGACGCGATGCTGCCGGTTAAGTCGTTCTCCAAGATGCTTCATTACTACGCTGATGGCGTAGATGGCAGTGATCCTGAATTGTCGCCGATGTTGGCAGACTTCAGCGGGTTGCCACCGCTATATTTTTTAGTGGGCGAAGATGAAGTGCTGCTCGATGATTCATTAATTTGCGCTCGATTAGCAGAGCAGGCGGGCGTCGAAACTAAAATTGACGTCTGGCCCGCGTTACCGCACGCGTTCCCACTATTAGAGGGGCGCTTTCCGGAAGCCGGCGAAGCACGAACTGATATTGTTGCGTTCTTTAACGAGCAGTTGGCTCGACCGCCGGTGGGCAAATCAGTAGCCAGAAAGGCTGCTGGTCGCCGCAAAGTAGCGGTAAAGCCTGGCTCAAAAAGTGCGAGGCCATCCGCTGCGAAAAAAACGGTACCGAAAAAAGCTTCTCCTAAAAAGAAGGTAGCAAGTAAAAAGTCTTAGTGAGTTTTTATGTGTCTCGTTCGCCAGCAATAAAAAACCGCAGCCGTTCATCGGCTGCGGTTTTTTATTTGGCTAAGTCGCTAGCTAGGCGAAATAACTATTATTGAAGTCGTTTTCTTTGCGAAGGTCCGACTGAATATCCTCTTCTGCTTTCTTTTGTAGCTTCTTGCCAATCAATGGGATCTTAATCTCAGCGCTCATTGTTACGTCTTCACGGCAGCCGTTGGCGGTATTGGTCAATATGATAGTGCCGGTGATTTTGGCAGGTTGGCCGACCAGGTTGGTGTCGACAACGCAGGTTTTCGTGTCGCCGTTATCGGTCCAGGTGAAGGTTTCATCGAGCTCGGTCCATTCGTTTAGAATTTTCTTGGCGAAGCCCGGAACGTCAGTGTGAACTTTGCGGCTCTGTTTGATCGTCGTTACATTGCCATTAGTGGAAATATTTTGGCCGCTAAAGTCACGGTTTCCGAGCGACTCGTATTTCGCGGTGGCGTAAGTGTTGTCGGTAAAGTGGTTAAGCACGTCGTCAGCGCTGATGTTGTAATTGTTACTAGCGGATACGCTCATGGTTTTTGCTCCTCGTCGCAAAAAAGAGGGCGCGGTCGTTGCCGTGCCCGGTTTGGAAAATTTAATTATTGGGTGATAGTGTCAGGGTGTTGCCACTGCTGGCATTCCGTTCAGCTGTATCAGCAGCGTAGGGGTTTACTATAAAGCTATCGATTCGCGCCGCCAGGATTTTTGGCTGTTCTTCCGGCAGCATATGCCCGCAACCCGATAACTTCTCTACGCGAAGGGTTGGGGCGATAGTTTTTAGCAAACCAAGTCCTGAACTATCTCGCAGTTTGTCGCCGTCGCACCATAGCAGCTGCGCAGGAGCAATAATCCCTGGTAAAGAAGCGCTGAGCCGGGTGCTAGCCGCTTCTATATCAGCAAGAATTTTTTGGTTAAACCGTCGAAACTGAATGTTCTGGTTACTCCTGAAACTGAACTCCGGTTTGCCCATGTTCGGCGGTGCCCCATACAGGAATTTATCCTGCAGTTGCCGAAAGCCTTCTGATGAACCGGGTAAAAGTGGGTTGCTGTCAGTGCGGGCCCGGTCGAAATCACTGGCTGTCGGTGTCGCAATCCCTGACGGAGCGATTAGTGTTAGCGATAGTACCCGCTCCGGGAATCGGGAGGCGAGGTTAGCAGCGATTTCTGCACCCATGCCCAGCCCCGTAATATGTACTTGGCCAAGTTCCAGTTTGCGCACTAGCTCAGCCATGCGGGTCGCTTGCCGCTCAATATCGTAGTCGGTGTTGCTGCGGCGGCTACTGCGGCCCATGCCGGGTAAGTCAGGCGCGATGATCTGGTATCGGTTGGGGAGGGTTTTTGCTAGCGGTAACCAGCTCTCTTTGCTTCCGGTGAACTCGTGTAATAGCAGTAGTGGCTCGGAGCCTTTACCGACTAGCAGCCGAACGTCGTGGTCGCTAAGCTGAATGGTTTTAGTGCTAATGCCATTCAGGCGTGAGCTAACCTGAGTCGATAGTGTGTAAAACAGCGATGGGCGGACTGCCCACGCCCAACCCAGAGCAATAATAACGAGCAATAGGGGGACCAGAATGGCCTTGGTGCTGTCTGAATCACTGGACGTTAACATGGTGTAGCGAGACCTTGTGGCTCGGAATTAGTAGGCACGCAGAGTAGCAGTTGCTTGGCATTGAGGCTATGTCAATCAGAGTGCTGGTAGTCAACGGTGCGGTGCTAATCTGCTGCGAGTAATTTACCCTTCTCTCTAACGGTCGGCGTTTCGCGGTAGCGCTTATTTAGGTGGCGTATTAGGTTGAATTCGGATTATTAATAATAATCCAAAAACAGCATTGACGTTTGTAGGGCCTGACTGTACTCTACGCGCCGCTTTCGGGGAGAATGACTTCTGGGAGTTTTGTTAAAGCGCCGTTAACGCGGTGTGCAGGTTAGTAGTCGGGGTATAGCGCAGTCTGGTAGCGCGCCTGCTTTGGGAGCAGGATGTCGGGAGTTCGAATCTCTCTACCCCGACCATTTTAAATCTGATTCGATAGTTGCTTCGGACGGATGCTTAAAGAATTGGTATCCGCGTACAGTGTGTTCAGTTTACTGTAGGAGCAGGGCGGACTATGCGCCCGTAGCTCAACTGGATAGAGCATCGGCCTTCTAAGCCGAGGGTTGCAGGTTCGAGTCCTGCCGGGCGCACCAATTTTGCGCAAGCCGATGTTTGATTGGCTAGGCCGGCGTGATAGCGCTATTGTTTCAACACTATGGTGAGCGTAGCTCAGTTGGTAGAGCCCCGGGTTGTGATCTCGGTGGTCGTGGGTTCGAGCCCCATCGTTCACCCCATAATTGTAGCAGTAAGTATTTAGATCACTTACTGCGCCGTTGAAATGCGGCATTAAGCAGTACTCATGCGAGAGTGGCGGAATTGGTAGACGCGCTGGTTTTAGGTACCAGTGTCGAAAGACGTGGGAGTTCGAGTCTCCCCTTTCGCACCAACATTGCAGCAGGCCGGCGTTTACGTCGGCCTGCTGCGTATTTGAATATCGATTTGCCAGCGTGGCTGGCAGCAACGTAGCACCAGAGAGTAGTTATGCAAGCATCCGTAGAAGAAACCGGCGGCCTTGGTCGCAAACTGCGTATTGAAGTACCAGCCAGTGAAGTAGATGGTGCTATCAAAGCGCGCATGCAGAACCTCAAAGGTACGGTTCGCATCAACGGTTTCCGCCCCGGTAAAGTGCCGATGAGCGTATTGCAGCAACGTTTTGGTGAGCCGGTTCGCGAAGAGGTAACTGGCGAGCTTATGCAAAAAACAATCGGTGAGGCGATTCAGGAAAACGAATTGCGCCCGGTTCGTATCGACAATGTTGATACCGATAAAGATGGTGAAAACCTGGTGTTTACCGCTGAGTTTGATGTGTTTCCTACCATTGAGCTGAAAGGTCTGGAAGGCATTAAGGTCGATAAAACCGTCGCTGAAATTACTAGCGACGATATGGATAAGGCCGTTCAGAATTTGCGCCAGAGTCGCGCCGACTTTGAAGACGTCGAGCGTGCTGCTAAAGAGGGCGACCGGGTTATTACTGACTTCGTAGGTAAAATTGACGGCGAAGCCTTTGACGGCGGCGCTGCTGAAAAAGCTTCGGTTGACCTGGGTAGTGGCAGCTTCTTGCCAGATTTTGAGTCTGGCTTAACCGGTGTTAAAGCCGGTGATGAGAAAGTCTTTGAAGTTAAGTTCCCTGCGGACTATGGCTCTGCTGATTTAGCTGGCAAGACCGCTGAATTCACGGCGACTGTGCACCAGGTTCAAGAAGCGACGTTGCCAGAACTTGACGATGCTTTCGCTGAGCAGATGGGCTTTACCGACGGTGGTGTTGATGCACTGCGCGAAGCGGTTGAAAACAACCTGAAGCAGCAGGCCGAGAAACAGTTTGCTCAAGAAATTCGTGACCAGGTAATGGACGGCTTGTACGAGTCAAATAAAGGCTTCGAGTTGCCAGCTACCTTAGTCGATGCTGAGCTGGAAGGCGTTAAGCAGCGCAATGAGCAAGCGGAAGACGACGACAAGCAAAGCGATGATGAATTGCGTACTGACGCAGAGAAACGGGTATCGCTGGGCTTGTTGGTTGCTGAAGTCAGTCGGGCTCGCGAAATTACTGTTGATGAGCAGCGGGTAAATCAGCGCCTGTTTGAAATTATTGGCAACAACCCGCAGGCCTACGAAATGTTCCAGGCATACCGCGAAGACGAGAACGTGATGCAGTCGCTGCAAACCTCGATTCTTGAAGAGCAGGTAGTTGAAAGCCTGCTGAGTACGGCCAATGTGAATGAAACCAAGAAGCCATACACCGAAATTATGGGTGGCTAGTAGGTAGTAGCCAGGGTTTCGACTTAATACAACCGGCTGGCGGCATTCGCCTCAGCCGGTTTTTTTTATCTGTATGCCAAGGCATGCTTTGAAAGGCTTGAATTCTTACGCTGCGGCCATACCGTTGGGCATGGTAAGGAAATATTATTGCTAAAACCCATCGCGGCTAGCCAGTTACTTTCTCGCAGGCTAGTATCGCGCAATGACTCCCAAATTTGAGCGACTCAATCTCAATGAATAAGTATTTTGGCTATAACTCTATGTCCTCTGCGGTCGAAAACCTCGGTCCGCAGGCGGCTATTCTTCCGCAGGTAATTGAAGAAGGCCCGCGTGGCACGTTTTCATTCGACCTGTTTTCGCGCCTATTGCGTGAAAGGGTGGTGTTCCTGAGCGGTCAGGTTGAAGACATGATGGCCAATATTGCGGTGGCTCAGCTGCTGTTTCTTGAGTCGGAAAATCCGGATAAAGAAATTAGCATGTACATAAACTCACCCGGTGGTTCAGTTACGGCGGGTATGGGTATTTACGACACCATGCAGTTCGTTAAGCCCAAGGTCGCGACCGTTTGTGTAGGACAGGCGGCCAGTATGGGTGCCGTGCTCTTAGCGGCCGGCGCGAAAGGTAAGCGTTTCGCACTACCGCATTCACGCATTATGATTCATCAGCCTTTGGGTGGCTTTCAGGGGCAGGCTTCCGATATTGATATTCACGCCCGTGAAATTCTGTATATCCGAGAGCGTTTGAACGGTGTGCTTGCACAGCATACCGGCAAAAACATCGAAGAGATTGCTAAAGACACCGAGCGCGACAACTTTATGAGTGCCGATCAGGCGCGCGATTATGGTTTGATTGATGCGGTAATCGATAGCCGCGCAGCGCTAAGCGAGAAATAACTCGTTAGAAAGTATTGGCTCGTTGCTGATTCATTGATCAGTAATGTGAAGTTCGATTCTCACTAATGCGGTACGTGGCTTAGGCTGAGTTGGCCGTTTATGGTTAACCGGCTGGCCGAGCTAAAATAACGTTCTGTCGGGTAGTGGAGCGTATTTGTGCCGCCTGCGCAGCTTGGCGGCTAGATTGGAAATTCCGGTCAGCCGTGGCGAGCTTAGGCTTTGCGCCTGAGAACCGCGATAGCACAACGAAAAAACTAATGAGTATGTTGCGGTAGGGACAATATGCCTACCGCTCAGCGTGATACACCTTTCCCGCTGCCAGAGCGCATGGTATACCTGTAACAGTAAGCACCAGATAGCGGGCTGATTCCGCATGGAAAACTAAACGATATGAGCGACGATAAACGCAACCGGGGTGATGACAGCGGCAAGCTGTTGTACTGCTCGTTTTGCGGCAAAAGCCAGCATGAGGTTCGTAAACTCATCGCTGGTCCATCGGTATTTATTTGTGATGAATGTGTTGACCTGTGCAATGACATTATTCGTGAAGAGTTGGAAGAGAAACCGGAAACGGATTCTACCAGCCTGCCAAAACCTGCCGAAATTAAAGCGACGCTGGATTCGTATGTTATCGGCCAGGAGGCGGCCAAGCGTGTTTTGTCGGTAGCGGTGTATAACCACTACAAGCGGTTGGGTGCCAAAGACGACCGCGACGAAGTTGAGCTGTCGAAAAGCAATATTCTGCTTATCGGACCTACCGGTTGCGGCAAAACGCTGTTGGCAGAAACGTTAGCGCGCACGCTTAACGTGCCGTTTACCATGGCAGATGCTACAACCTTAACTGAAGCTGGTTATGTGGGTGAGGATGTTGAAAATATCATCCAGAAACTGCTGCAGAAATGTGATTACGATGTAGAGAAAGCCCAATCTGGCATTGTTTATATCGATGAGATTGACAAGGTTTCCCGGAAAGCGGAAAACCCGTCAATCACCCGGGATGTGTCTGGCGAAGGTGTGCAGCAAGCGCTACTGAAGTTAATTGAAGGCACTATCGCGTCAGTGCCCCCGCAAGGTGGGCGCAAGCATCCGCAGCAGGAGTTTTTACAGGTCGATACCCGTAATATTCTGTTTATCTGTGGTGGTGCGTTTGCTGGTCTCGATAAGGTCATCAACGCACGCAGTATTAAAACCGGTATTGGCTTTAATGCGGCCATTAAAGAGAGCGAAAAAGACCACAATCTTGGCGAAGTGCTTGCCGGTGTAGAGCCGGAAGATTTGATTAAGTACGGCCTTATTCCTGAGTTTGTTGGCCGGCTGCCGGTATTGGCCACGCTACGTGAGCTCGATGAAGATGCTCTGGTAAGTATTCTTCAGGAGCCGAAAAATGCGCTCGTTAAGCAGTACAAAAAGCTATTTGCGATGGAAGGTGTCGAACTGGAATTCCGTGAAGATGCCTTGCGAGCTGCAGCCCGAAAGGCGATGAAGCGGAAAACCGGCGCTCGCGGTCTGCGTACCATTTTGGAAACGGTACTGGTTGATGTGATGTATGACTTACCATCGAGCGACAACGTTAGCAAAGTGGTGGTTGATGAAGCTGTGATTCTGGGCGATGCACAACCGTACATAATGTACGAAACGCCGCCGGAGCAGCAGGCGACCGGAACGGAGTAGTCGTTACTTTCCATTAAAAAACCCGCTACGGCATTGCGCTGCAGCGGGTTTTTTGTTGTTTCGGTCCGTTGTGTTATGTCTGGAAGCTTGCCGCTCAACGTATTGGTAGGTTGCGTTGGTGCTGTTGGTCGGGAATCGTCATAACTTTCGCTGGTACAAGCTTTGGGAATCACGCATATTGTCAGTTGTGACATGGGGCAGTTGCCCTTGAATTCGACAGCCTGCGACACATATCTAATGTACTGATCGAATGCATGGGTTTAATGCACTAACAGCATAACAACCCGCCCCTATTCTGTGCGCCGAACCATTCAGGCCGCACGATCTCCATTAATGACAATAATTGACGAGCCTGCTATGAGCTTTATTGAAGATACTGATTCCGTTACTGGCCTGGCACCGGTATTACCGCTGCGCGACGTAGTGGTGTATCCACATATGGTGCTGCCACTGTTTGTCGGTCGCGATAGCTCTATTAAAGCGCTTGAGTCGGCGATGATGGGCGATAAGCGCATTTTACTGGTTGCCCAACGCAGCGCGGATGTTGAAGACCCGCAAGCCGCAGATTTATACGA
>CAJQNE010000528.1 GCA_905479545.1 uncultured Gammaproteobacteria bacterium
AGCCCATGCGGTAAACGACGTTGTCCAGACGGCTTTCCAGCGCCTGCAGCAGGTTGACACCGGTAGAACCGGTTTTCTGTGCTGCTGACTTGTAGTAGTTGCGGAATTGCTTCTCAAGCACACCGTACATACGACGTAGCTTCTGCTTTTCTCGCAGCTGCAACGCGTAGTCCGACATGCGGCCACGACGGTTATCACCGTGTTGGCCCGGAGGCGTGTCAATTTTGCACTTGCCTTCCAGTGAGCGGCCGCGGCCCTTCAGGAACAGATCTGTTCCTTCGCGACGCGACAGTTTACATTTTGGTCCTGTGTACTTTGCCATTGTTAGTTCTCGCTATTCGAGCGCGCTATACGCGACGCTTTTTCGGCGGACGACAACCGTTGTGCGGAATCGGCGTCACGTCGTTGATATGAGTGATTCGGAAGCCTGCTGAGTTCAATGAACGAACGGCAGATTCACGACCGGGGCCCGGGCCTTTAACCCGTACTTCCAGATTTTTCACTCCATGTTCAGCAGCAGCCGTGCCCGCTCGTTCTGCAGCTACCTGAGCTGCAAACGGGGTGCTTTTGCGTGAACCGCGAAAACCACTACCACCAGAGGTTGCCCATGAAATGGCATTGCCCTGACGGTCGGTGATGGTAACGATGGTGTTATTGAAGGTCGCCTGGATATGTGCAATACCGTCGGTGATATTCTTCTTTACACGTTTCTTTGCTGGTTTAGTTGCAGCCATTAAAAATCACCTACTTACGAATCGGACGACGCGGACCCTTACGGGTACGGGCGTTAGTACGAGTGCGCTGACCGCGCATCGGCAAGCCACGACGGTGGCGTAAACCACGGTAGCAACCCAGATCCATCAAACGCTTGATGTTCATGTTCACATCACGACGTAGGTCACCTTCAACGGTGAATTCTGCAACTGCAGTACGCAGTGCTTCGACCTCAGTTTCATTGAGATCCCGAACTTTTACATCCGGCTTAACATTGGCAGCTTCACAGACTTTTTGTGCTCGTGTGTTACCAATGCCAAAAATCGACGTCAGAGCGATCACAGTGTGCTTCTGCGCCGGTATGTTGATACCCGCTATTCGCGCCATTTGGCGGCACTCCTAAAAATAAACGGTGACAAATGTCACCAAAAAACTATCAAAAACAACGTTTGTATTTACCAACTGTTGCAATCAAGAACCCTAAAAACTCAAATAAATAGCCGAGCCTGAAGTGAAATGATCGCCCGCCTTGCATGGTTTGTGATCCGGCGGGTTGGTAAAAATAGGATTAGCGTGTGGCTAGCCCTGGCGTTGCTTGTGACGTGGGTCGGTGGAACAAATGACCCGAACTGCACCATGGCGACGAATCACCTTGCAGTTGCGGCACATTTTTTTAACCGATGCTCTTACTTTCATCACTTTCTCCAATACCAAGCCGCCTATGTGGCGGCGTGGCTACCAAGACCAACGACAATCCGCTGGTCAAAATTCGATGTTCAGTTGCTATCACTTGTTCCAGCAAACACTGGAAACCCGCTTAAGCCTTCTCGTTATTCAGGTTGGCTTTTTTCATCAAGCCGTCGTACTGATGCGACATCAGGTGCGCTTGTAGCTGCGCCATGAAGTCCATCACTACAATCACGATAATCAGCAGTGAGGTACCGCCAAAGTAGAACGGCACGTTCCAACCAACAATCATAAACTCAGGCAGCAAACACACCAGTGTGATGTACAGCGCGCCAGCGATAGTCAACTTCGTCAATACGTTATCAATGTAGTTGGCGGTCTGCTCACCCGGGCGAATTCCCGGAACAAATGCACCAGACTTCTTCAGGTTATCCGCCGTTTCGCGGCTGTTAAATACCAGCGCGGTGTAGAAGAAACAGAAGAACATGATCAGTAACGCGTAAATCAGGATATACAGCGGCTGACCGGGAGAGATAGCAGCGGCAACACCCTGCAACCACTCCATACCGTCACTCTGGCCAAACCAGCTGGCAATCGTAACGGGGAAAAGAATTAGCGATGAAGCGAAAATTGGCGGAATAACACCCGACATATTCATCTTCAACGGCAAATGGCTAGACTGGCCGCCATACACTTTACGGCCAACCTGACGACGAGCGTAGTTCACCGTAATGCGACGCTGGCCGCGTTCTACAAACACTACAAAAGCAGTAACCAACAGCACAATGGCAAACAGCGCAACAACGATCAATGGATTCATGGTGCCGTTGTTAACCAGCTCCAACGTACCAGCGATTGCAGATGGCAAACCGGCAACAATACCGGCGAAAATCAACAGCGAAATACCGTTACCGATGCCACGCTCAGTGATCTGCTCACCTAACCACATCAGGAATACGGTACCTGTAACCAGTGTAATAACACCGGTAAACAAGAATTGGTAATAACCAACACCAGGAATAATCATATTCGCCTGACCAGCAATACCAATCAGCGCGCCAATAGCCTGGAAGGTTGCGAGACCCACCGTGCCATAACGGGTGTACTGGGTAATCTTACGACGACCTGACTCACCCTCTTTCTTAAGTGCTTCCATCGACGGCATTACATACGTCAATAGCTGCATAATAATCGACGCCGAAATGTACGGCATAATGCCGAGGGCGAAGATACCGAAGCGCTCCAGAGCGCCGCCGGTAAAGGTACCCAGCAGGGCAAGAATAGTGCCCTGCTGGGCCTCGAAGAACTGAGCAAGTGCGTCAGGGTTGATACCGGGAATCGAAATAAACGACCCGATCCTGAACACAATAATTGCACCCACCACGAACAACAGGCGTTGGCGAAGCTCGCCCATCTTACTGCGATCGACTGAACCCGCCGCCGGGCCAATGGTGCCCCGCGGTTTATTGCCGGTTCCCCGGCCTGGTCCAGCTGCTGCTTTTATGCCTGTGTCTCGTGCCACGTTACTTACTCGCTCGCTTCTTCAGCTTTTTTACTGTCAGATTTGTCGCCCGATTGCTCAGCAACTTCTACTTTGCCACCAGCCGCTTCAATTGCGGCTTTAGCGCCTTTAGTTACTTTCACGTCACCGCCAATGCTAATCGCTTTGGTAATTTCGCCTGACAAGAAAACTTTAACCTGTTGGCACTGAACACCAACCAGACCAGCTTCCTTCAACGCGGCCAAAGTAATAACGTCAGCCGTAACTTTCTCTAGCTCGTGCAAACGAACTTCGTCTGTAACACGTCCAACGCGTGAGCTAAAACCACGCTTCGGCAAACGACGTTGCAAAGGCATCTGACCGCCTTCAAAACCTACTTTATTAAAACCACCAGAGCGCGACTTCTGACCTTTGTGGCCACGGCCGCCGGTTTTACCCAAACCAGAACCTGTGCCACGGCCAACGCGCTTGGCGTCCTTCTTTGAACCCTCTGCAGGGCTAAGATCGTTTAAACGCATGGCCTTAGGCCTCCTCTACTTTCAGTAAGTAAGAGACTTTGTTGATCATGCCCATATTTTCGGGAGTAGCAGCTACTACCCGGCTATGGTGCATGCGACGAAGCCCTAAACCTGCTACGCAGGCTTTGTGGTTTTTCAACCGGCCAGAGGTACTCTTGACCAGCGTTACTTTCACTTGCTCGGCCATGATTTACTCCGTAATTTCTTCGACGGTTTTGCCGCGCTGAGCAGCAATCTCTTCAGGTGAACGCAGCGCCGCAAGACCATTAATCGTGGCGCGAACCACGTTTATTGGGTTACGCGAACCCAGCGACTTCGCCAGTACGTTCTGAACACCCACTACTTCGAACACAGAGCGCATCGCACCACCGGCAATAACGCCGGTACCTTCTGATGCCGGCTTCATGAATACTTTAGAAGCACCATGAACACCCACCTGCTCGTAGTGGAACGTGCCATCTTTCAATGGAACGGTAATCATATTTTTGCGAGCTTTTTCCATTGCTTTTTGAATAGCA
>CAJQNE010000529.1 GCA_905479545.1 uncultured Gammaproteobacteria bacterium
GCGTCATCGAGTCGGTCATAAACTTTAGCACCCATGGCTTCAAGGCCAACGGGTAGCAGCGTGCGTGGGCCGCAGATGCGAATGTCGGGTACGCCGAGAATCCGCAGCGCGTGAATCTGTGAGCGGGCGACCCGGCTGTGCAGTATGTCGCCAACCACAGCGACGCTCAGCTTGGTGAAATCACCTTTGTGCTGGCGAATCGTCAGCATGTCGAGCAGCGCTTGAGTGGGGTGAGCGTGGTTGCCGTCGCCGGCATTCAACACGCTCACGCCCGGTGCGGCATGTTCAGCAAAGAAGTGCGCCGCGCCGCTGGCAGTGTGCCGAATAACAAACATGTGGGCGTGCATCGCTTCGATATTACGGAGCGTATCGAGCAGGCTTTCGCCCTTGCTGGCACTCGAAGTACCGACATCAAGCGTCAGCACATCGGCCGATAGGCGACTGGCCGCCAGGTCGAAGGTCATGCGGGTGCGGGTGCTGTTCTCGAAGAACAGGTTGATCACCGTCTTGCCGCGCAAAATCGGCACTTTCCGAATCGTTTGCTCACCTTCGGGTGGCAGGAAAGTTTCAGCGCGGTCCAGAATTTCAGTTAACAGTTCGCAGCTTAAGCCGTCGAGCGTGAGTAGGTGTTTCAGCTCGCCGTTGCTGTCGAGTTGCAGGGCCGATCGGTTGTCAGGCATTAGCCTCGCTCCTTCAGTACATCAACAAGTGCAAGCTCAAGTGGCTCCGGCCCGCTCAGGCGCAGATCAACATTAACGGGCAGCTCGCCGCGCCATGCGGCTACGTCGGCCTGTACCGGTAGCTGGCGACCACCGCGGTCGGCTAGCACCGCCAGTAGTACCGATGAAGGGCGACCATAATCGAACAGTTCATTGAGCGTCGCCCGCACGGTGCGGCCGGTATAGAGCACATCGTCGACCAGCACAATATCGCGGCCATCAACTTTATCCAAACGGGTGCTTTCAAGACGTGGATGCAGACCGGATTGGGCGAGATCGTCGCGGTAATAGCCGCTGCTGATAACGCCGGCTTTGCCGGACAGCTCAAGTTGCTGCTGTAGGGCGTTGGCGAGCCATACACCGCCGGTTGCAACACCAACTAAGTAAGGATTCTTAATGCCACGAGTTTGCAGTGTTTGCTGCAGTTCGGTGGCCAGCGTCGCCAGTAATTCGCTGGCGGATGGAAGTTGCGGGGCGGCGCTTTCGCTCATTGGACATCCTATGCGTTTCTGAGTGGCATAATACCCGCCCGTTTTCCCCACCGCGAACTGTAGTCGCCTACTGTTATGGCTAAATCAAACCGATCGTCGAATAAACAACGTGGCCGCCGCCCTGAACGTGGTGATGAGGGTGGGGCCGATACAAGTACGGCAGTTATCGTAGGTGTGCACGCAGTGGTTAGCATTTTAGGCCACGCACCGGAGCGGGTGCAGCAACTATTGCTGTCGAATAAGCGTGACGATGAGCGGCTTCGTTCGGTGGAAACCGCCGCCAAGGAAGCTGGTAAAAGCATCCAGCGAGTGGTGCCGGAAACGCTGGACGAAAAAGCACCCGGCCTGCCACACCAGGGCGTAATTGCCATCGTTGAGCCAGCGCCGGTACGCGGCGAAGGGTTTTTAGATGAGCTGTTGGAAAGCTTCGAAGATAGCGATAAAAAGCCGCTGTTACTGGTGCTCGATGGTGTAACTGACCCACATAATTTGGGCGCTTGCTTACGCACCGCCGATGCAGCGGGAGTGGCTGCGGTGATCGCCCCCCGTGATCGCGCCGCCGGCCTGAACGCCACGGTTCGTAAAGTGGCTAGTGGGGCTGCCGAAACGGTGCCGTTTGTCCAGGTAACGAATCTGGCCCGCACCCTGCGCGATATACAGGATCGCGGCATTTGGCTACTGGGCACCTCCGATAAAGCCACGGGTGACGTTTACTCGGCCGACTTTACCGGCGGCACGGCGCTGGTGATGGGGGCCGAAGGTAAAGGCCTGCGGCGGCTTACCGAAGAACATTGTGATGTGCTGATTAGCATTCCGATGGCGGGTAGTGTTTCTAGCTTGAACGTGTCGGTTGCGACTGGCGTTTGTTTATTTGAGGCCGTGCGGCAGCGTTCGTCGAAAGGCTAGGGTCATAAGCTGCTGATTAATAATAAATTTAATGGTAGCTGCGAATTCATTCGCACAATCCAACCGCTCCCGCTGCCGCATGGTTGTGCGAATGAATTCGCACCTAAAGCGATTTTCTGGCTGCGGAAACCGACAGATAAACCTTAAATTCAGGGATTTGCCCCCCGGTTTAATGAACAAGCACTATGAAAAAAACTGACCCCGAAGCGCTGGTGGAAAAACACCACCAGCTAACCCATTCAGAAGACCGCCGCGTTGCCTCGCATGTGCAACGTGAAAAAGACGAGTGGTGGTTGAATACTCTGATGCTGGAGGGCGTCGAAGTGCCGTTTAAATATAAGCGGCAGAAGCGTTATAAAAACCTGCAGGGCGCACGGGTTAATCTCACTTATTACCCGGCAGTAGAAAAAGTAGCCGGATTCGAGATTGATATATTTCGCGTTGTGCGGCTGCGGCGGTCGTAAGTTCGGTTACTGAACATTTAGGGGCATTCAGTCGTGAATATTGATGACTATTTTGCCCCGCGCCCGACCACTTTTACTGCGTTCATAGGCTTGCTCAATATCTCCCAGGCTAAACTCGCTATCGATTACCACCCGCACTTTGCCGGCTTCAATTAGTTCTCGCAGCGCATCTAAATCAGCCGTGTTCGATTTCACCATTACGATTTTGGCCTGGTGCTGCCCAGGCAACAGTTTGGCAGTAGCCCAGCCGGTATAAGCCGTCGCCTGGCCGCCGGTTGAGACAAAAAACCCGTCGTTTTGAAGCAGCGAAGCGCAGGACTGAGGCGTTTCGTAGGAGGTTGCATCAAATACCACATCAAAATCCCGGGTTTCACGGCGATAGTCGCCTTGAGTGTAATCAATCACTGAGCCCGCGCCGAGGCCTAAAACCAGCGATTGGTTTTTACCGCTGCACACGCCGGTAACGGCAGCGCCAAGCGCTTTCGCGATTTGTACCGCAAAGCTACCAACACCGCCAGAGGCACCGATCACCAAAACCTTACTACCGGCTTGGGTATTACCCAGTCGCAACGCCTGCAAGGCCGTAAGCCCGGCCAACGGCACCGCGGCGGCTTCGCCGAATGACAGCTTGTCAGGCTTGCGGGCGACCATCCGCTGGGAAATGATGGCACGCTCAGCACAGGCCGCCGTGCGCCAGTTCATGTCCATGCCATAAACCTGATCGCCTACCGAAAATGCCGTGACCTTCTTACCGCACTCCAGTACCACGCCCGCTAAGTCGTCACCGATAATATTCGGTGCCCGGCCGGCGATATGCGGCACCAGCGACGAGAAGTTGGTGTTCAGTTTCCAGTCTTTTGGGTTTACCGACGAAGCATGCACTTCAACCAGTACATCATCGTCACCGCAGCGAAGCTCAATATCGCGATTAACCACGACCAATGATCGGTTCAGAAAGCCTTCAGTGGTAGCAAATCTCATTGCTTAACTCTCGAACGGTGCTTGCTTGGCCATGGCCGCAATCGGCAAGCGCCGCATGACTGACATTGCGATGCTCCACGGCATTTTCGGCACGGCGGATTCCTGCACGCCCCGTTCTATTAACTTAACAATTTGCTGAGCGCCGTCTTCAAGGCTAACCAGGAATGGCCGGTTAGCCATCTGGTTATTAATATCGGTGTCGATAAAGCCGGGGAATAGCGTCGTAACTTTAATCTTGCTGCCGTGTAGCTCAGCGCGGGCAGAGTCGGCATATACCGCTATCGCCGCTTTGCTCGCACTATAACTGCCGGCGCCGGGCAGTCCGCGGGCCGCAGCAACGGAAGAAAAAGCGACTACCTGACCATACTGCTGACGTTTAAATACCGCGACAGCAGCATCGATGGTTGCCATGGCACCGAGCACATTGGTTTGCATCAGCGCCGCGTCTTTAGCAAAACCGCCCGTGCCGATATTACCGCCGCCGTCACCAATGCCGGCGTTGGCAATCACGATGTCGAGCGAGCCGAACGATGTTGCGAACTTCTCGATAACGACAGCGACCGATTCCAGCTCGTTAACGTCGAGCTTCGCAATCTCAACCCGGATATCCGGATGAGACTGGCTCAGCTCATGTTGCAGAGCCGCAAGTTTGGATTCGGTTCTGGCGGCCAGTGCGAGGTTATAGCCACGGGCGGCAAAATTTTTAGCAAGCTGTTTGCCAATGCCGTTGCTGGCACCGGTAATTAAAATGGTTTTTGACACTGTTTAGCTCCGTTTCACAACATTGTACGCAGAGGGTTTATAGCGAGCAGTTATACCAACTTAAGCCTCGAAGGCAGATGGCCGGGCAAAATTAAATTCAGAATATCCGGTTTCCCTCGGTAGGATGGATGGCAGGTAGAAAGCCATTTTAATTAACGGGAAAACAGAGCTGATGTTTAACGATAAAACCGTATGGATAACCGGCGCTTCCTCAGGCATCGGTAAAGCGTTCGCCGAAGCTTTTTACGCTCAAGGCGCGCGACTGATTCTCTCCGGCCGGCGAGTCGATGCCTTGGAGGCTGTTGCTACAAACTGCGGCGGCTCGGATAACTGCCTGCTATTGCCGTTTGAAACGACAGATTACGACGCGCTGCCCAAGCTAGTCGAGCAGGCCTGGAATCACTTCGGTGGCATTGATGTGTTGGTTAACAACGCCGGAATTTCGCAACGCTCGTTAGCGGTCGATACTCATTTCAGCGTTTATCAAAAAGTCATCGATGTCGATTTACTCGCGCCGATAGCGCTGACCCAGCTGGTGTTACCGCGCATGGTAGCGGCGGGCAGCGGCAGGCTCATCGT
>CAJQNE010000530.1 GCA_905479545.1 uncultured Gammaproteobacteria bacterium
CCTAATCGATTCACAGGGCGTTATCGGTCAGGTAACCCGTGCCAACCGCTATTCGTCTACTGCAACACTCGTCACCGACCTCAGCCATGCCATACCGGTAGAAATCAACCGCAACGGCGTACGCAGTATTGCCCGAGGCACTGGCAAAGCTGACTTGCTCAAACTCAGTTATGTACCTGCCGGGTCGGATATTCAAATCGGTGACCTATTGGTGTCATCAGGAATAGGCGGCAGCTTTCCTGCCGGTTATCCGGTCGCTAAAGTCACCTCGGTTAGCCAGGACCCAACCAAGGCTTTTGCCACGGTATCCGCTAAACCAGTGGGCCAGTTTGATCGTCGGCGCCACGTGTTGTTAGTTTCCGCCGACCCGGACAACAAACGCTTCACCGAAACACAGGACCGTGGTATTGCGATGCCCTCTGAGCAATTACCGAGTGATAGCTTTAGCGAGCCAAGTTACAGCGCGGCAATCGACAACAGCACATTACAACAGCCCGAATTGGCCCCGGCGTTTGACCAGCCTGCCACCGCCGGTAGCAATTATTAGCCTCTGGTTATCAGAGCCCGGTGTTATCAAACCCGGCTACTAGCCCTTAGGGTTTCACCCCAGCCACTAAAGTCAGTAACATTCGCTCCGGCTACCCCTAGCTTTTTAATGTCCCGGCCACCGCCATGCCCAGCTCATCTCAACCTGTCTCCCGCTGGCTCATCTGGCTAAGCATCAGCATTGCGTTAATGCTAACGATAATGCCACTTCCGACCTGGGCCTTAGCGTTTCGACCCGAGTGGGTACTACTGATATTGCTGGTTTGGGCCTTCGAAACACCTCGACAGCTTGGCGTAGGCACCGCATTCATCGCCGGTATATTGTTAGCATTGGTACAAGAGAGCACATTAGGCCTTGCCGCTCTGGCGATGATGCTACCGCTGTTTTTTGCTTATCGCCTCAGCCAACGCGCGCAACAGTTTCCGCTATGGCAGCTCAGCGGCTTAGTCATGTTGTTACTTGCACTGTATGCCTCACTCAGCCTTTGGCTAAACGGCTTGTACGGCAACCCGCTGTCGCTGAAATCCGCCGCCCTCTCGGTTGTCAGCGGCACCCTCCTCTGGCCTCTCCTATACTTTTTTACCTGCGATTTACGGGCCCGTTTAAGCTAAACTGCCGACTCCGCCGTCTGTCTACTTGCTGGCCTCGACCCAATAGCTAACCGTATTGTTTTCAACGATTTACTCTCGCCATAACATTCGCCGTGGCACATAGGCCCGAACGACTAGTCGCTAACCGTGAGTTTCGCCTGCGGTTGTGGGTAGCGGTGCTTGGCTGCTTCCTGATTTGTGGGCTACTAACGCTGCGACTGGTACGGCTGCAAGTCACCGACCACCAAAATTTCACGACTCAATCAGAAAACAACCGAATCCGCATAACCGCAGCGGGCGCGTTACGCGGCAAAATCTTTGACCGCAACGGCGTACTGCTGGCCACAAATGACCCCAGCTTTGCGCTTGAGCTATTGCCAACAAAAATTACCGATATAGACGCTACGCTCGCGGAATTGGGCGAGCTGATTGAATTAAGCCCCGATGAAATAGCACGATTCCGGAAATTGCGTAAACGGCTATCGCGATACTCGGCTATACCCCTGAAGTTCGCGATGGACGAACAGGAGCTGGCAACCATCGCCGCTAACCAAACCCGCTTACCGGGCGTGCGAATTAGCAACAGCAGTACTCGCAGCTATCCGCAGGGCTCAGCCACGGCGCATGTTGTTGGCTACACCGGAAAAATCTCAGCGGCCGACCTCGAACGGATAGATAGCAACGCTTATCGCGGCTTTGACCAGATTGGCAAAGTCGGTATTGAGCGAAGTTATGAGCAGCAACTCCACGGCGAGCAAGGTTTCAATCAGGTAGAAACCGACGCCAGCGGCCGCACCCTACGGGTGATAAAAACTGACGCTGCCATTCCCGGCAATGATATTTACCTCACCGTCGACCTGCAGCTCCAGCAAGCTGCGGTTAAAGCGCTAGCCGGCCGTGCCGGCTCAGTCGTCGCGCTGCAACCCGCAACCGGCGAAGTGCTGGCGATGGTCAGTCAACCGGATTATGACCCCAACTTATTCGTCAGCGGCAACGCTAGCTCCGCATTCGGCGCTCTCAGCTCTAACCAAAAAAGACCGTTATTCAATCGCGCGGTTCAGGGCCAGTACCCGCCAGGTTCCACGGTAAAACCACAACTGGCGATGGCCGGCCTGGAGTACGGTGTTATAACACCCTCACAACAATACTTTTGTCCTGGCTATAAACAGCTGTCACCAAACTCACGTAAATACCGGGACTGGAAACGCGGCGGCCATAACCACACTAATATGCGCAAGGCTATTGCTGAGTCCTGCGACGTATTCTTCTATGAACTGGCGCTCTCACTGGGCGTTGACAAAATTCATGACTTTTTAGGTCTGTTTGGTCTGGGCGAAACCACTGGCTTAGACATCATTGGCGAAAAATCAGGACTACTGCCCTCCCGAGGCTGGAAACAAGCCATGTACGGCGAGCCCTGGTATCGCGGCGAAACGCTGAATATTGGTATCGGCCAGGGCTTTATGCTCACCACACCACTGCAACTGGCGGTAGCGACAGCGACTATCGCGAATCGCGGTGAGCGCCCCAAACCCCGCTTAGCACGGGCATTCAGCGATCCGATTAGCGACGAGCGCCAGCTCACCTTACCGGAGCAAATGCCACCGGTGGTACTCCGCGACAGCAGCCATTGGCAGCACACCGTGCAAGCTATGACCGATGTACTACAAAGCCCCAGCGGCTCTGCTCACCGCATTAGCACCAATATGCCGTACACCGCCGCAGGCAAAACCGGTACCTCACAAGTGTTCGGGCTAGACCCGGATAGCGAATATGGCGAAGTGCCTGCTGAAGAGCGACTGCGCGACCATGCTCTTTTTGTCGCTTTTGCACCTATCGAAAAGCCAGAAATTGCGATTGCCGTGGTGGTTGAACATGGCGGCAGCGGTGGTCGGATTGCAGCCCCTATCGCCCGCACAGTGATGGACGCCTGGCTGTTGGGTACTGCCGGCACTTATCAACCAAGTAGCAACGCCGGCATCCGCGCCAATGCCAACAGCACCTCAGCGTCAAACAATCAGGGTGAAAGCCCGAACCTCAGCGCCGCTCTGGGGTCAGAGGCTCACCATGCGCATTGAAACCTACTACTCACACCTTGGCAAATCGCCCACTGTTGGCGCGCTATTGCTGGACAGACTGCGGCGTATGCACATTGAGCCGCTGCTGCTGGCGCTGTTGTTGCTGGTTATGGCTGCCGGGGTCGTCATACTGTACAGCGCCTCCGGTGGCAGCGACTCCCTCATTTTACGTCAGGCAATCCGGCTGGCCGTCGCAATATTGGCGATGATAATGGTCGCGCAAATCCGCCTGCGACACCTTATGGCTGCAGCGCCGGCCATTTACGTTATTGGCTTGATATTGCTATTACTGGTATTGGTGGTGGGCGACAGCGGTGGTGGTGCAACCCGGTGGTTAAACCTCGGTTTTATTCGTTTTCAACCCGCCGAAATAATGAAGCTCGGTGTACCGCTGATGCTGGCCTGGTTACTGAGCAGTGAACGCGCTACACCCGATATGACCAAGGTAGTCGCTAGCTTGCTACTAGTACTCGCACCGTTGGCGCTAATTTTCCTACAGCCAGACTTAGGCACTGCGGTATTAATTGGCGCGAGCGGTGCATTTGTGTTGTTTTTCAGTGGTTTAAAGTGGCGTTATATTTTTGGTGCCGCCGCGGCAATGGCGGGCGCGCTGCCACTGCTATGGGCCCGAATGCACAGTTATCAGCAACAACGCGTACTGACTTTTCTTAACCCGGAAGCTGACCCGCTCGGTAGCGGCTATCACATTATCCAATCAAAAATTGCCATCGGTTCCGGCGGCTTATTCGGCAAAGGCTGGTTGCAAGGCACACAATCGCAACTCGATTTCCTACCCGAACGCTCTACCGATTTTATCTTCTCGGTTGCCTGCGAAGAATTTGGCCTGTTGGGCGTACTACCATTGATAGCACTATATTTGGCGATAGTACTGCGCGGACTCTATATCGCCGCCCGTTGCGACGACCATTTCGGCCGCATGCTAGCGGCTGCACTAAGTCTCACTTTTTTTGTCTACACGGCCGTAAATATCGGCATGGTCTCAGGCCTGATGCCGGTAGTTGGCGTGCCGCTGCCGCTTATTAGCTACGGCGGCACTTCGATGGTGACCTTATTAATAAGCTTCGGCATGATAATGTCTATTCACACTCACAAAACTCAACCACTTTATGGTGCAAACCTGTAAAGCTGCTGAGCTTGGTTTTGTTCAACCCCACCCCATTCGGAAATGTTATGCGTCTTTTGCAAACACTTATTTTACTCGCCACGGCACTCACCACCGCAGTTGCGTTTTCAACCACTGCTACGGCAGCCGAAAACTATCTGCAGCGAGATGAATACAAAGCCTTCAGCGCCAAAATGGTGAGCGAGCATGGGTTTAAACCTGCGGCCCTGAACAAACTGTTTGCCGGTGTAGTGCCGCAGCAAAAAATTATTGATGCAATGACGCGTCCGGCTGAGGGGCTGCCCTGGTACAAATATCGGCCGATTTTTATGAAGCAACCACGCATCGATGGCGGGGTAAAATTCTGGAAAAAACACGAAGCACTGCTGAATGCGGTCGAAGCGAAATATGGCGTGCCACCAGAAATCATCGTCGGCATTATTGGCGTTGAGACACGCTATGGTGGCTTCATTGGCAAGCATCGCGTGATTGATGCTATTGCGACGCTGGGATTCGACTACCCTAAACGCAGTGCGTTTTTCACCAGTGAACTGGAACATTTTTTACTATTAGCCAACGAAGAAGGCTTCGACCCGACGGTGCCAGTGGGTTCTTATGCTGGCGCAATGGGCCTACCGCAGTTTATTTCATCCAGTTACCGCAACTACGCCGTCGATTTTAATGGCAACGGTAAACGCGACCTCTACAACGAACACGCCGATATCATTGGCAGCGTTGCTAACTACTTTGTAAAGCACGGCTGGGAAACCGGCCAGCCCGTCGCCCGGCCGGCTCGCGTGTCTGCCAAAGCGGCTAAATTGGCCCACGATGATGACCGACTGCCGCCCCATACCATTCAGAAATTAGCGACAGCAGGAACGACATACGATGGCGACAAACTACCCAACGACCTGCCCGCAGACCTGCTTAGACTAGAAATTAAAGACGGTTTTGAGCACTGGCTATTGCTAAAGAACTTCTATGTTATTACCCGCTATAACCATAGCCCACTGTATGCGATGGCGGTTTTTCAGCTGGCTGAAGCGATTAAATCTGAACGAGCCAAAACACAACCGGGGCAAATCACCAGCGCAGCTGGCAGCAACCCTGCGAGTGCATTGAAGTTGTCGCGCTATAGAAGCCCTCGCCGGTAACTTACGCCCACCATTTAAAAATATTATCATTAGCCGCATTTCACTACCCGTGACCAGCGGTAACAATGTTTGTAACTCAGCCAGCCACCACTAAAACGCCTGTTATGCATATATCTCACAGTGCCCGCCCCCACGCCCCGTTACTCGGTGTGACCCTGCTAATGCTGCTGGCTGGTTGCTCATGGACAGACAGTCGGCCGACGCGCAGCAGTGGCGGTTCTAGCATCGGCACCTATGACGGCAGCGGTATTCCAGACGTAATCCCTAAAGTGGAAACCCAAACCGGCGCAGGCAACCCGCAAAAATATAAAGTATTCGGTAAGCGGTATACGGTCATGACCAACGATGAGGCTCGTGGCTACCGTAAACGCGGTAAAGCCTCTTGGTACGGCGAAAAATTTCATGGCCGGAAAACCTCGAACGGCGAAATTTTCAACATGTACGACGTGACTGCCGCACATAAAACCCTGCGAATTCCCAGCTACCTGCAAGTGACCCACCTCAAAAACGGCCGCTCTATCGTCGTCCGCGTTAATGATCGTGGACCCTTTGTACATAATCGTATTGTCGACTTGTCATTCGCAGCAGCGACCAAGCTCGGCATGGTGAACGAAGGTGTAGCCGACGTAGAAATTTCACTAATAGACCCAACAACCTACGTCGCACCGGCGCCAGCGGTACAGGTAGCCAGCACTACTATCGATTACGCCCAAATACCAAATGCCACGACCTTTCCTATCGACACAGTGGCCGCAAAAAATAACGTCGCCACCGACGGCTATGCTGTGGAAGCTATCGGTGATATCAGCGCATTACCGCAAAGCCGGTCGGTACAGCCAGCTAACGCTCAACGTGATGGCAGCGAATATATTCAAGCCACCACCCCCGCACCGGGCGGGGACTTTGACACCCAGCCGGGAACGGCTTATGGCAACGATGCTGGCAATGTTCAATACCGCGTCGCAGCAAGCGGCGAGTTAATCGCCGAAGACTTCACCGAAGTGTATATCGCTGAAAATCAAATTGCCGAGTACGAGCGGCTCAACCCCGCGGAAGACCTGACAGCGCCCGCCGCAATGCAGGGTGAAGTGACCGAAGTAGAGTTCGGCGATGCTCCTGCAGCTACAGCGGTGCAATTTGAATCTATCGACAATACTCCGCAACCTGCGGCCATAGAGCCTCCGACAGCCGTCGCCAGCGCTGTTCGGGCTGTGGACGGCGGGCTGCCATTTTATGTGCAAGTGGCCACCTTTCAGAACCCCGACAACGCTGTAAATATGGCGGAGAAACTGGTTAGTCAGCAATTCATGCCTGTTCGACTCGTCCCGGGTGATTTTGGCGGCAAGCAATTGCAGCAAGTGCGCGTTGGCCCCTACACCAGTGCGCAACAGGCCAACAGTCAGCAAGTCGCATTGGTTCAGGCAGGCTATCCTCGCTGCTTCGTTATTCGCAGCAAAAACTAGCTGCTACGCCGATCGTCGCCTTAGAACAAGCTTGAACCTACTGTAAAAACCCCACCCGATGCGGCAAACAGCGCCTCATCGTCAACGCCCGAGTTGTTTACTTGGCAAATCGCGACAGAAGAAAACAGCACCGCCCGCCGCTTCTGCGGAACCTTTGCTACGTTTACACGACTCAAGTCGTTACAATGCCGCGCTCGCAGTATTACTAAAACCTCGATTCGTAACTTAACTTATGTCGAAACCTATGCTTTCTCATCGCTTTTTTCGCTGTGCAGCGCTATTAGCGCTATTTTGTGCGCCACTCGTTCAGGCAGCCAAGCCAGTACCATCACCACCTGAGCTTAGCGCCCGCAGCTTCTTCCTGGTTGATGCGGCCAGTGGCACTATTCTCGCCGAGAAAAATGCCCGCGACCCGGTCGAACCAGCCAGTATTACCAAGGTACTCACCGGCTATGTCGCGTTCCACGAATTAGTCGCCGATGCCATGCAACTTTCCGACAAAGTTCGGGTGAGCCAAAAAGCCTGGAAGACTGAAGGCTCGCGAATGTTCATCAAATCAGGCGATATCGTCGATGTTGAGCAGTTGCTAAAAGGCATGATTATTCAGTCCGGTAATGACGCTTCCGTAGCATTAGCCGAGCACATTGCAGGAACTGAAAACACCTTTGCTCAGCTCATGAATCAGCACGCGCAAAAACTCGGCATGGTTGGGTCGCACTTCTCTAACAGTACCGGCCTACCTCACCCCGACCACTACACCACTGCCCGTGATCTTGCCTTACTGGCTGAAGCACTCATCAAGGAATTTCCGCAGTACTACGAGTGGTACTCAATTAAGGAAATGACTTACAACAAAATCCGTCAGTTCAACCGCAACAAGTTACTGTGGCGCGACAACCGAGTTGACGGCCTCAAGACGGGCCACACCAGCTCTGCGGGTTACTGCTTGCTGTCGTCAGGCAAAAAGGACGAGATGCGACTTATTGCCGTAGTGCTGGGCACTGAAAGTGACAAACAGCGACTGGGTGAAAGCCAAGCCCTGTTGAACTACGGCTTCCGGTTCTTTGAAACCCACAAAATTTATGACACCGTAAACCCGATTCAGAATGAGAAAGTCTGGAAAGGCGAAATTGACCAACTGCCCATCGGCGTTGAGAACGAAATGTTTGTGACGGTCCCTCGCGGTCGCTACGCCGACATCGTTACTGATGTGATAATGAAAGAAAAACTAACCGCGCCCATTAGCGTCGGTCAGGAAGTGGGTACTGCGGTGTTATCACTCGACGGCAAGGAACTCGGTTCGCAGCCAGTAGTAGCAATGGCAGACATTGGCCTTGGCGGCTTCTTCTCGCGACTTATTGACGATGCACGGCTATTTTTCCAATAAGCTGGAATTGCGGCTGTACTGAGCGAAGAACAAGGTTGGGTAGTGCCTAGCGTTACTACCCTATTTTTTTACAACGCCTGATAGCACTACGATCCTATTTCTATTAGAACGCCTGTCGGCGTTACTTTTCTGTTTCGATTATAACGCCGGACGGCGTTATAATGCCCCCATGTCGGCATCCGGCCCGACGCTGATTACCATTAATTATGTCTGCTACTGATATTAACGAATCTTCTGACCAACCTCCCCCGGCTGAACGCCTGACGGATGAACAGCTTGGCCTGGAGTTCCCCTGTGTTTTTCCGGTTAAAGTCATGGGCCGTGACCACGACAATTTTGTTGAGCTGATACTGGAAATTCTTGGTGGCCACGTAAGCACCGACAACGCCAGCATTAAGCAGCGCCCCAGCAGTAGCGGAAAGTACTTATCAGTTACCGTCTCTATTGAAACTGAAAGCCGCGTGCAACTAGACGCCATATATAGCGACTTGAATGCCCATGACCGAGTGTTAATGACACTGTAATGAGAACAGCATGTCATTTCCTGTACCGCTAATTCCTCCACCTTTAATCCGCCAGATCGGATTAGTCGATTACGACACCACTCGGCAGCGGATGGTCGACTTTACCGAACAGCGTAGTGCGGATGCCGCAGACGAACTGTGGATACTCCAACACCCTCCGATCTTCACTCTTGGCCGAGCTGCTGACGAAAGCCATGTGCTGAATACCGGCGGTATTCAAGTGCTGCGGGTTGAACGCGGCGGCCAGGTGACCTATCACGGACCAGGGCAGCTGGTGATTTACCCGCTAATCAACATCGACCGCCTTGGTATTAGTGCCAGAGCGCTAGTCAGCGTTATTGAGCAGTCTATTGTCGAAGTGCTCGCAGATTACGGCATAAACTCCGAAGCCGACCCTACCGCCCCCGGCGTTTACACCACGAAAAATGGCCAACGGGCTAAAATTGCCTCGCTGGGCCTGCGCATACGCAAGGGCTGTAGCTTTCATGGCTTATCGCTGAACGTCGATATGGACTTAGCGCCTTACCAGCTGATAAACCCCTGTGGTTATGCGGGTTTAGTAATGGCTCAGGTGAGTGACTTTGTCGAAAAGCCATCAGTGTCAAAGCTCGGTAGCGAAATTTGCCAGAGGCTGGTAGTTAAATTGGGATTACCGGCGGTGGAAAGTTTTTAACCACAGATTTCACGGATTACACTGATTTTTCGGCGCAGGCTTTTGTGACTAACGCCGGGATAAATAAATATCTGGCAACTAGAGCACAGCAGCAATCGAATACGAATTTGTCTATTCGGAGACTGAGGCCCAATAATAATCCCTGTAATCAGTGAAATCTGTGGTTCAAACAGGCTTCTTAGGCTTTTTCGCCACATCGTTCCGCAGATATATCGGCAGCGCTTGTTCCGGTGGAAAATCAGATGCAGGCCGACCCATTAGCTCTAACTCGGCTAGTTCAGCGATATGAACGGCACTCGGTAGAGCATCAGGATTAACCGACTTCAATACTACCGACCCACTGCGCAACGCCGCTTCAGCGACACCCCAACCCGTGCCGACGCCAACCCAATGGTCATCGCCGGCGGGAAA
Organism: uncultured Gammaproteobacteria bacterium; assembly: GCA_905479545.1. Taxonomy (GTDB): domain Bacteria; phylum Pseudomonadota; class Gammaproteobacteria; order CAJQNE01; family CAJQNE01; genus CAJQNE01. The sequence goes on from CAJQNE010000530.1 coordinate 9,951, forward strand.
CAGCGCTTGCTCGGCCGCGGTGACAGTTTCGCCGACAATATTCTCTACGCCCTGCTCAGTGCACTGCCAGGCAGCCCAATAAATTTCAGCCATTCGTGCGTCTATCGCGGTTAAGCAGTGGCTGTGGCCGTGCATGCGGAATTCAGCCCAGGCCAATGCGGCTAAGTTGGAGATCGGCACTACTGGTAAATCGCTTGATACCACCAGTCCCTGAGCAACCGCCGCTGCGATACGCAGACCGGTAAACGCACCGGGCCCGCGGCCAAATGCGAGTGCATCGAGTTCGCCCAATTTCACCTCAGCTTCGGCCAACAGCTCATCCACCATCGGTAAGATCAGCCGCGCGTGAGCCCTCGGCTCAACGGTATAGCGTTGCGTCACCTTCCCGTCAATTCGTAGAGCAGCGGAACAAGCCTCAGTAGCGGTATCTATCGCCAAAATTTTCATATTTGCTCAGCCGAACCGGGCTTCGCGAAGAATCGCGCTACATCGTCAAATTGACGGCTTACAGGCATGGGCGGCAAACTGCCACGAAATTGTCGACCATAACTTTTACCAAATAAGCGCGGGTCACATATCATCAGCACACCACGATCATGCACGCCGCGAATTAAGCGGCCTGAGCCCTGCTTGAGAGTAATAACGGCCTGCGGTAGTTGATAATCACCGAACGGGTTGCCGCCACTCTTACGCATCGCGTCCAAACGCGCCTGCAATACCGGCTCGCCTGGCGAAGCAAATGGCAGCTTATCGATCATCACTAACTGCAGCGCTTCGCCCTGCACGTCCACTCCCTCCCAAAAGCTTGCCGCGCCAAGCAGCACTGCTTCGCCGTCGTTACGGAAGCGCTCGATAAGCTCGCCCTTCGGCGCTTCACCCTGCACTAATACCAAACGGTCGCATCGGCGCTTCAGTATCTCAGCAGCTTCCTGCAGGGCTCTGTGACTGGTGAATAACAAGAATGCACCACCGGTGCATTGCTCCAACACCGGCAACACGGCTTTCACCACTGCTTCGGTGTAACCCGGATCATTCGGCGCAGGCAGGTCATTAGGCGCATACAACAAGCTGTTATTGGCATAGTCAAATGGGCTGCCGACTTGCAGCGTTACCGCATCCTCAATGCCCAGCCGACCAGCAAAATGCTCAAATTGGCCATTAACTGCCAGCGTTGCCGAGGTGAATACCCAGGCAGTTTCTTCGTCGGAAAAATATCGACCGACCAGCGGTGCTACATCCAATGGTGTGGCGTGCAGCAAGAACGACCGCGCATAGGTTTCTAACCACCGCACGCTGCTACCCGTCGCTTCATCGCGCCCCAACAGACGCTTTAACCGCGTTAGTTGAATAAGACAGCGGCCCGCCAACCCGTCCAACGCAATACTGCGATCCTGATGCGGCTTGATAGCCTGGTACAAATCATCAATCTGCTCAAGTAGCAGATCAAAAGCAGCCTGCACCTTTCGATCACTTAATAGCGAATCAAACAGCACGCGCTGCTGCCGATCGCCTAGCACCAATCGCGCATCGAGTACCGTCTTGTCGAGCATACCGGCCTGTTCCGATAACTCCCCTGCGTCCGGCGCATCCTGCTGCTGCACTACCCGCAGCTCACGGCAAATATCACGCAACTGGCGACTACTGACCGACTCACCAAAAAACTGGCCCGCCGTTTCCGGTAACTGGTGGGCCTCGTCAACTATAACGGCCGAAGCCCCCGGCAATAATTCACCAAAGCCCTCTTCTTTCAGAGCCATATCAGCAAACAGCAGATGATGGTTAATCACCACAACATCTGCCGCCTGCGCGTTACGGCGGGCCTTCAAAACATGGCAGTTGTCGTATTCAGGACATTCCGAGCCGAGGCAGTTATCGGCGGTTGAGGTAATCGCCGGTCGTAACATGGAATCTTCGGGCAGCGCGCTGCATTCGGCTAAATCACCGCTGCGGGTCTTTTGCATCCAGCGCTCGACCTTTTGCAGCACTCGCTGCTGAGTGACGCTGTAATCGGCATCGAGCAAAGCGTGTCCCAGCCGCTCGCGACAGAGATAGTTACTGCGGCCTTTCAGCAGCGCCAGCTTTACCTGCTTCTTAAGCGCATCCCGAATAATCGGCAGGTCTTTATTAAACAGCTGGTCCTGTAGGTTTTTAGTACCGGTAGAAATGATTACTCGCTTGCCGAGCTGTAGCGCAGGGACCAGATAAGCAAAGGTTTTACCCGTGCCGGTACCGGCTTCGGCAATCAACACCTTTTGGTTCTGCAGAGTGTGTTCCACCGCCTCAGCCAGCTGCTGCTGCTGTTGGCGGGGCAAGAAGCCGTTAATGGCATCCGCCAACGCGCCGCTATTACCAAAAATATCGGCTATTTCAGCAAGTTCCGGCGCTTCAACAATGGCTTTAATCTCCGCTTCAGCCAGAGCTTCATCCTTGGCCGCCTGATCCGCAGCATCGCTCAACCGCCAGCCCTCAGGTCGCGGGCTTTTTCAAGCGCAGCGCCGGCACCTTGGCGATCGCCAAGCGATTCGCGAGCCTGAGCGATATAACGCCAATTTTGCGATTGCAACCCAGTATCACCGTTCGCTAAGGCATTGGATTTTTTCAACAACGCCTCAGCTTGTTTAGCGCGGCCCTGGCCGATCCGCACCGTTGCCAGTTGCTGCCACAGCCGGGCGTCACGCCGGTCAATACGAAGCGCCCGCTCCAACGTCGCAGCGGCTGAATCCAGCTCACCTTCACTGGCCTGCTGGTTCGCTTGTTGGGCCAACGCGATAGTTGCCGGTTTACGACCATAGGGTGCTGGCGGTGGCACAGGCGGGCGTGACTCCGGAGCCGAAGGCTCGCTGCCGGTTTCACCTGGCGGCGGTGTTGATTCCGAAGAGTCAGGCTGACTCTCCGAGCCATCCGGTTGCGGCGTTGTTTCTGTCGGCACCGGCCATGGATTCGGCGGCGGCGCGGGGCGGCTATCCGGATACGTTGGCTCCCAACTGGCACAGCCCGAAACCAGCAGCAGGGCCAATATTGCTGCCCAAGGCGCTGCGGGCCGAATAAAAAAGCCCTCTTGGCTCCGACCTGATTTTTTCCGGCTGAATGCTTTAACCACGATATTTATCACCATTTAAAATAGTTTTTGCCACCAGCTGGATTTTCGCTTGGGCGAATTTGGCTGCGACTCATTATTATCATCGCCCAAGGCACAGTCTGCCCAGCGCGTTGGTTTAGTACCCGCTACAAATGGCAGGAAAGTTTTCTGCTCGCAGCCGTCATCGGCTCGCAAGCCGGTAACCGTATCAACTAATTCGTCTTCGACATCGTCAGGTGCAATCGGGCTAAGCGGCTCAGCGCTGGTCGCCTTAATGATGTCTGCCCACAACGGTAAAGCACCGCTAGAGCCCGTCAGGCCAGTACTTTTATTATCATCACGACCGACCCAAACTACCGCCAGACGATCGCCCGAATAACCGGCAAACCAGGCATCCCGCAAGCCATCGGTCGTGCCGGTTTTACCCGCCACATCAAAATCATCTGGCAGCGTGCGCCACACACGTTTGCCTGTGCCTTCGCGCATTACTTTCAGCAAACCGCGCGTCAGTAGGTAGGTCGCTGCCGGATCTGCAACTTGTTCAACTTGCAGCGGATAGCGTTTCAGCGGCTGGCCTTCGGCGGTGAGCACTTCGCGGATGCCATTCAGTGGCGTACGGAAGCCTCCGGCTGCCAGCGGATAATAAATTTGCGCCACTTCCAACGGGCTCATGTCCACTGCGCCCAATAATAGCGAACCATAGGCCGGTGGTTTCTCGGGGTAACCGAGGCGCTTAATCGTATTAGCGACCTGATCGACCCCGAGCTCAAGACCCAGATTGACGGTCGACAGATTAAGCGAGCGCATTAAAGCCTGATACAACAACACTTCGCCATTAACCTTGCGGTCGTAGTTCTCTGGCCGCCATATGTCACCATCCGGCAATTTGTATTCAACCGGTGTATCCCGCAAGGGGCTGGCGAGCGTAAAACCGCTTTCCAATGCGGTTAGATATACCGCGGGTTTAATCACCGAACCGACCGGCCGCCTCGCGTCCATAGCCCGGTTAAAACCGGCGTAGCCGGCCTGGCGGTCACCCACCATCGCCAATACTTCGCCACCCTGTGTATCAGTAACGACAGCGGCCGCTTGCAACTCAGTATCATTCAGACGATTCAAGCCACTACTCACCGCGTTAGCCGTTGCGGACTGCACCAGCGGGTCAATCGTGGTGAATATTCTTAAGCCCTCGCTGGTTAAATCTTCTTCGCGATAGTCGCGTCGCAATTGCTGACGCACCAGCTGCATGAAGGCCGGGTATTTAGCGTCGCTGCGACTGCCCTTTACGGTAACTTGCAAGCCACTATTCCGGGCCGACTCAGCACGCCGCGGCGACAACAAACCGGTTTGCTCCGCACGGGTCAGCACCAAATTGCGCCTATCAGTCGCCCGCTCGGTATATTTTCGCGGCCGGTAATAACTCGGCCCTTTCACAATGGCCACCATCAAGGCTATCTGCGCGTCGTTCAATTCCCTTAACGGTTTGCCGAAGTAAAACTGCGAAGCCAAACCAAAACCATGAATCGCTCGCTTGCCGTCCTGGCCGAGATAAACCTCGTTCATATACGCTTCAAGAATGTCTTCTTTCGAATAGCGCAATTCCAGCAGCAACGACATGATTGCCTCGTTGAATTTGCGCACATAGCTGCGCTCATTCGTCAGGAAATAATTTTTTACCAATTGCTGAGTTAATGTACTACCGCCCTGCTTTACCCGGCCGGCTCTGAGATTAACAACAAAGGCACGGGCAATACCGCTGAAGTCCAAACCGTGGTGTTGCTCAAAATCCCCGTCTTCTATTTCAATAAGCGCTGCCGGTAATAATGGCGGCACATCTTTCAACTGAACCAATATCCGGTCTTCACCATGCGATGGGTAAAAGCTGCCAATTTGTGGCGGGTCGAGCCTCGCCAACGCCACATCGCTGCCATTATTGCGGTCAGTAATGCGCGAAATGCTGTTGCCAGCGAACTGTACTTTGAGTAATGCGTCGGGCTGCTTACCATCCCAGAATTCAAATTCGCGAGCATGCATCACAACGCTACTGCCACGCTGCTGGAAGCTACCTTCGGCTTCGCCGCCCAGCCGCTCAGAGTATCCCAACCGACGTAGCTCCGTAGTTAGCTTCGCCTGGCTAACCGCTTGCCCGGCGTACAATTCCAGTGGCCGCGCATAAACGCGTGCCGGCAACTGCCAACGCCGACCCTCGAAGCGCGATTGAATTTGCTGATCCAGATACAGCGTATAGGCCGCCAGCGCTAACAGCAGTGGGATAGCAACAATAAGCGATAGCTTAAAAAAGCCCCGGACCAACCGCCAGAAGATGCCGCGCGAAGGCTTTGCTCCGGCGGGTTTCTTCCGTGGTTTTGCAGTGGGCTTTTTAACCGACTTTTTTGTCGCTGCTGAGGCTTTTTTAGCCGTCGCCTTACCGGAAGTTTTGGCGGGCGATTTAGCGCGTGTTTTAGCTTTCGGGCCCGGTGTTTTTTTAGTTGCCAAAAAAGCCTCGGCTGCAGAAAAAAGAGTAATGAACAACGAATGTTAGCAGAGCACCAGCGCCATGTTGCAGTCGTGTTGCACTGCAATATCGACTTGCGCTGTTAAGTGCTTATAATCGCGGGCCATTATGGTGCGGCTGTAATGATCTTTCGCCACTACGCACCAAAAAATTTACTTACAAGCCACGCTTCTGAGGAACATAAATGAGCACCAGCAATAAAGCGCTAGCCACATGGGTTAGCGAAGTCGCCGCCCTAACCCAGCCCGACAATATCGTGTGGTGCGATGGTTCCACTGAGGAATACGATCGCCTGATTAAAGAGATGTGCGAAACCGGCATTCTCGATCCACTGAATAGCGAAACCTACCCCGATTGTTACCTGCACCTTTCCAGCCCGTCGGACGTAGCACGCGTAGAGCACCTGACCTTCGTTTGTACCGACGAAAAAGAAGACGCAGGCCCGAACAATAACTGGATGGCCCCGGCTGACGGCCATGCCAAAGTAGACCCACTGTTCGACGGCTGTATGAAAGGCCGCACGATGTATGTAATTCCTTACTGCATGGGCCCCATTGCCTCGCCGTTGGCACGTTGTGGTGTAGAAATCACTGACAGCCCCTATGTAGTTGCCAACATGCACATCATGACCCGTATGGGCTCAGCGGCACTGGCACGCATTGAAAAATCCGGCAAGTTCGTTCGCGGTCTGCACTCTACCGGTGATCTTGACCCGGAACGTCGCTTCGTTATGCACTTCCCACATGAGCTCAGCATCAAGAGCATCGGCTCAGGCTACGGCGGCAACGCGCTACTCGGCAAAAAATGCCACGCACTGCGTATCGCCTCTTATCAGGCACGCACCGAAGGCTGGCTAGCGGAACACATGCTTATCGTTGGCCTCGAAAGCCCTGAAGGTGAAAAGCATTACATCGCTGCGGCGTTCCCATCGGCTTGCGGCAAAACCAACCTGGCAATGCTTATTCCGCCAGAAAGCCATAAAGGCTGGAAAATCTGGACGGTAGGCGACGATATCGCCTGGATGCACGTCGGTGACGACGGCCAGCTTTGGGCGATTAACCCGGAAGCCGGTTACTTCGGTGTGGTACCAGGGACCAGCCCGAACACCAACAAGAATGCTTACGACATGATCGAAAGCGGCACCATTTTCACCAACGTTGCTACCACTGCGAACAACGAGCCATGGTGGGAAGGTCGTCCGGACGGTACACCAACCACCAACTGGAAAGGCGAAGCGATTACGCCGGACAACAAAGCCCCGGCAGCACACCCGAATTCCCGCTTCACCGTGTCGGCGAAGAAAAACCCTTGTTACGCAGAGGAATCCGAAGATCCGCGCGGTGTGCCAATCTCAGCCATCGTATTCGGCGGCCGCCGTCGTGAACTGGCACCGCTGGTTTATCAGGCGAAAAACTGGGCACACGGCGTACTGATGGGTGCCAGCGTCGCTTCAGAAACTACTGCTGCGGCGATTGGTCAGGTCGGTGTCGTTCGTCGTGACTCTATGGCTATGAAACCATTCTGTGGCTACAACTTCGGCGACTACTGGGATCACTGGTTGAGCTTCGAACAACGTGCCGACAAGCTACCGGGTATGTTCCACGTCAACTGGTTCCGCCGCGATGCTGACGGTGGCTTTATGTGGCCGGGCTTTGGTGAGAACTTGCGGGTATTACGCTGGATTATTGACCGCTGCGAAGGCCGGGCTGAAGCACGTGAGACGCCGATTGGCTATCTGCCTGCTCCGGGTGCAATTGATACCGATGATTTGGATATCGATCCGGCGGTAATGGATAAGTTGCTCGCGGTTGATAACGAGCAGTGGAAAACCGAGATGGATTCCGTTGAGGAGTACATTGGGAAGTTTGGTGATCGGACGCCGGAAGGGTTGAAGGCGGCTCATCAGAAGGTGGTTGCGGCGCTGGGTTAATTCTCGGCTGCTCTACCAATAAGAAAGCCCGGCATTTTTAATGTCGGGCTTTTTTGGTTTTGGGGATTGTGGCTCTCGCTGCCGCTCGCCTAACTAAGCCAGTACATCGCAACATCGGTTTCGCCCTTGAGGGGCGAGTTCATTTTTTGCTACGCGGCAAAAAAACGGAACCAAAAAAACGCGCCCAACTTAGCCACCGCAAGCGGTTCCCTGCGCTGCTCAGATTGTCGGGGTTGTCATACGAGGCTTCCTGCCTCGGATGCCAATGCCGGACGTCCTGTCCGTCACCCTTCGGGCCTAATCCGAAAATCTTCCGCTGCTCGGTGGCACATATGGGATTAACTACTCGGGCTCGTCGCTTCGCAACATCGCCTCTAATGTAAGAGATTTCCACAACCCCATGTAGGGCGGGCTTTAGCCTGCCATTATCCAAGGTAGGCTAAAGCCCGCCCTTCAGAAACCGTAGTGTTTTTAACACTATAGGCGACGTTGCGCAGCGACGAGCCTGTAAAAAAGCGCCGTCTGGAATCGCCGAGCCGCGGAAGATTATTGAGATCAGGCCCCGAAGGGGTACCGCACACGGACGTGCGGTATTTGCCGCCGAGGCAGGACGCCTCGTCGGCAAACCCTCAAAAATATGAGCAGTGAGGGAACCCGCAGGGCGATACAGCCGGTAAGGATTCTTTGGCTACTTTCTGTTCCTACAGAAAGTACGCTCGCCCAACAATAGGGCGAAACTGATGTTCAGATGTAATGACTTCGTTAGGCTAGCGGCAGCGACAACTAAAGACCTAAACACTCTCGCTAATATTTAGATTGGCTTTAACTAATGTGGACAACCATTACCTATATCTCCCCGAAAAACACTTAAGGACAAGGATTAGAAATTTCAGCCTGCACCTGTTCTATTTCCTTCAACACTTCATCGCTAAGCTCAATATCCACCGATTCAATATTGGTTTTCAGCTGCTCCATCGTCGTCGCACCGATAATATTGGCGGTCACAAATGGTCGGGAATTCACATACGCCAGCGCCATTTGTGAATAATCCAATCCGTGTTTATCAGCAATCGCGAAATAGCGGTCAGCCGCGTTGCGTCCCGCGTCATTGTTGTAGCGATCAAAACGATCCCAGCGGGTTAGTCGTGCGCCTTCAGGTTTTGCGCCATTGGCGTATTTACCGGTGAGTACCCCGAATGCCAGTGGTGAATAAGCCAGCAAGCCAACATCAGCACGGTGGGCGAATTCGGCCAGACCGACTTCGTAGCTGCGGTTGAGTAGGTTGTAGGGGTTTTGAATACTTTGTGGACGCGGCCAGCCGTTTTTTTCGGCTAGCTGCAGGTATTCGGCCAAGCCCCAGGGCGTTTCATTCGATAAGCCAATGTGGCGAACTTTTCCAGCTTTTACCAAGCCATCAAGCGCTTCCAGAGTTTCGGCAATCGGCACAGCCCAGTCATCATTTTTCTGCGTATAGCCAAGTTTGCCGAAGTAGTTGGTATTCCGGTCGGGCCAATGCACCTGATAGAGATCGATGTAGTCGGTTTTTAAGCGCTTGAGAGAGCCGTCGATAGCTTCATTAATATGCTCCGGAGTTAACGTCGGGCCTTTGCGAATCCACGGTAGCCATTCGGCGCGACCGGCAACTTTGCTGGCCAAAACCACCTCGCTGCGGTTGCCTCGCTGCGCCAACCAGCTGCCGATATATTGCTCAGTGCGGCCCTGAGTATCGGCGGTCGGTGCAACCGGGTACATTTCGGCGGTATCAATAAAATTGACGCCTTGCGTCAGCGCATAGTCGAGCTGCTGGTGAGCTTCGGCTTCGGTATTTTGCTGGCCCCAGGTCATGGTGCCGAGACAAATAAGGCTTACATCAAGGTCAGTTTGGCCGAGTCGGCGGGTTTGCATAGCAACTGCTCACAGAGGGATTCAGCCGAGTATGCCACGAGGTACAGCAACCCGTCTTTGGCTATTCTTTCCAGATATTCAGCTGATCGCTATTATGCGCTGCCGCATCGCGAGCGGCATTCCGTCGAACGATCAGGTCTTCCAGAATCGGCGTAAAAATAAGCTCCATAGCAAAGCCCATCTTGCCGCCGGGGATAACTAGCGTATTGGTGCGCGACATAAATGAGCCGTCGATCATGCTCAGCAGATAGGGGTAATTGGCTTTATGCTCAGCCGATTTGCGAAAACGAATGACAATTAACGACTCATCGTTAGTCGGGATGTCACGAGCCGTAAACGGGTTGGAGGTGTCAACCGTGGGTACCCGCTGGAAGTTGATATCAGTGGTACTGAACTGCGGGGTAATGTAATTAACGTAGTCGTACATCCGACGCATCACCACGCCCTTCACTTCTTCTGCGCTATAGCCCCGCTCTTCCTGATCCCGAACCCGCTTCTGAATCCATTCGAGGTTAATAATAGGCGTCACGCCCACCAGCAAATCGACGTGGCTGGCGATATTGTGCTTTTCGGTGACTACGCCGCCGTGCAAGCCTTCATAGAACAGCAGATCAGTATCTTCTTTTACCGGCTCCCATTCGGTGAAATGGCCCGGCTCAGCGCCAAACTCGGCGGCTTCAATTTCATCGTGCACATAGTGACGATACTGGCCGGTGGCGTTCTCGCCGTAATCGCTAAACAGCTCTGCCAATTTGTCGAAGTGATTAGCTGCGGGGCCAAAGTGGCTAAAATTTTCACCACGGATATTGGCCTTATTAAGCTCTTCTGTCATCGCCGCACGGTTGTAGGAGTGGAACCCATCGCCGTGGACGAATGCGGCATTCAGCTCCATATTGCGAAAAATATGGTCGAACGCCAATTTTACGGTCGAAGTGCCAGCGCCTGAGGAACCGGTAACTGCAATAATGGGGTGGCGTAACGACATTTTTTCTCCTGTGTATTCCGGGCTACGGTACAGCGCTATACGGTGCAGCGGTAGAGTAAGTCCCAAACGCCGTGGCCAAGCCGCTCGCCGCGAGTTTCGAACTTGGTTTGTGGCCGCCACGCGGGCTTTTCAGCGTACTCGCCGGCTGCGACTGCATTCTCAAACGACTCAGCGGCGTCCATTTCTGCCAACATTTGTTCGGCATAATGCTGCCAGTCAGTGGCCATATGCCACAGGCCACCGGTTTTTATACGACTCGCGGCCAACGTAATAAAGGGCTTTTGCACAATACGGCGCTTGTGATGGCGCTTTTTATGCCAAGGGTCGGGGAAATATAGCTGAAGACGGTCAATCGCGTTCTCAGCCAAACTATTCTGAAAAACTTCGACAGCATCATGCTGCATGATTCGCAGGTTTTTCAGACCGCGCTCACGTATCTCTACCAGGCAGTGACCGACGCCCGGCGTATGTACTTCGATGCCGAGAAAATTACTCTCCGGGTCCGCCTCAGCCATCTGCGCTAGCGACACACCGTTGCCAAAACCAACTTCAACCATTAGCGGTGCTGTGCGGCCGAATACCTGCGTCACATCGAGCGGCTTACTATTGTAATCAACACCGAACTGCGGCCACAGCTCATCCATTGCGCGTTGCTGGCCTGCAGTGAGCCGCTGGTCGCGCAGAATGAAACTGCGAATTGGCGGATGTTCTTTCGGATGGTGCGGTGGGCGATGCGGGTCACCGGCGCCGTCGGCCTTAGGCGCTACTTTTGGTATTTCAACATCAGTCACTGGCTCACCCTGCGTAGCTGTTCAACAATGCCACGAGCAATGTCAGCGAGCTGCTGGCGCTCCGCGAGGGTATTTGGTTCTACGGGTTGCAACACTACTTCCGCCTGTTCAACTGTACTGGTGAGGTGTTCGGCGACAAGCTTCTGCCCGTCGTATATTTCCGCTCGAAATAACGCAATAGGTGGCGCGTCGTCACGGCGGCCATAGTCGAGATTAATTTCTAAACGCAGATCAGCTGACTTATCGCCAACAAGACCCTGAATCTGCAGTTCGCGAGCAATAAATGCGGCGAACTGCCGATTTAACGACGGCTCGTCAGTTAGCTGAGCATTGGCAGACGATCCGACGTAGCGCAGCGATAAATCCACGCCACCTAGCTGGTACCGATTGCCGCTTAGAAAATCAGCCGGTGCAACACCACCCGCCATTACGTAGCTTGGCCTATTCGCGGAACCACCACAGCTCGCTAGCATTAACGCTAATGCAGCAGCGACTAAGAACGAAGAAACCCGTATCAATTGACTCAACACCGCCCTCCCGACGTCACTAAACGGCTACTTATCAGTCGCAGCAGCGAGGTCACTGACCAATGCTGCGGCAATTTCCCGCAAATACTGCTGCTCGGTTTCCACACTCACTCCGGCAAGCATTTTTCCAAACCCGCCATC
>CAJQNE010000531.1 GCA_905479545.1 uncultured Gammaproteobacteria bacterium
GGGTTAGGCAGGTTTGTCGACGACGGTCAACTACGCCCAACCAAGCCACAATTCAATCAGGCCGGGTTATTACTGCCAGAAAAGGTTGATGATGACGAATTAGCGCAGTCAGGTATTACTACAGGTCACGACCAGCAGGGCTGGTATCTGAGCTTCGCACGTTGTCGTAATCGAACAGCAGCGCTGTCGACGTTATTGTTCACGACTATATGGTTGGGCGCGACGACAGCAATGTGGTTCTTCGATATCCCGCTACTATTTCCCATTGTATTCGGCTTGTTTGGGGTGATTATGCTGGTAGCAACATTGGACTTACTGTTCCGTCACAGCACCGTGCGTGCCCACCGCGGCGAATTGCTGCTCCAAAGTGGCTGGTTCCGCCGCAACGAAACGCTGGTTCCCATCGCTGAGATACAATCAATAGAAGCCGAACGCGGCATGCAGGTCGGGTCACGGCTCTACTATCGAATTCGTCTGCATCGCCATAGGCAATCGACTCTCACATTGGCGTCCGGCATTAACGGTTTGCATGTTGCTGAGCAACTTATCGATAAAATTATTCAACGAGTTGGCGGCCAGCTGCCTGGCTGAGTAATGTGGTTGTGACATTTACCGCTGAGCTTGCGATAGTTACGCCATTCACCTCATCGAGCACCCCGAATTGACCGATTCACCTAGTTACCTTGAGCTTGCTCAGAAGAATAGCGACAAAGCTAAGAGCCTGCTGCCCGTCAGTAAATTCACCCGTTATGGCCAGTCGCTACAGCTAACGATTAATTCGGCGGCGGATTTGCCCGAAGTTCTGGAACTTGATGAAGCGCTGTGGGCAGCTACCGCAGCGCCGACCAGCAGCTTTGAGTGTTCAGCGGCGTTTCTAAACCATATTGACGCGAAAGGTGCGGGCCGCATTCGTGTGGCGGAAGTGAAGACCGCGGTGCGTTGGTTGCTGAACCATGTCGAGCCGTCGGAAATTCGGGCTGATAATACTGAGCTGAACTTAGAGGCCTTGCTCGAAGACGGCAAAGACAGTGCTGCAATCCGCACGGTGAGCGGCAAGTTACTCCGCCGCTTTAAAGCCGAAAAAATCTCGCTAAAGCTGGTTCAGCAGGTTTTGGCGGAGACCCATGAAAATGGGCCGAAGATGGCCGGTGGGGTAGCGGCAGAAGATATCGTAAGCGCCGACACAAACGGCGATCAGGCAGAGAGCGAGGCATTAACGCTAGTAGACTTGATCAACGACATTTTACTCGCCACCAATGCTGGCCAGACACCCCCGAAGCATGCAGTTACCCAGTCAGATACTGAGCAGTTTTTTATTCAGGCTGAGCAGGTTCAGAAGTGGCGACAGTCTGGCGAGTCTATAGTTAGGCCGTTAGGTGATAACTCGGCTGCGGCTGTGTCGTTGTACAACGAGCTGAAGCCCAAAATAGATGAGTACTTCCAGCTTTGTGCTGCTACGGCGTTAGACCCGACACTGAACGAGCGTTGGCAGTTGCCGGTGCCCGGCAGTGACGATTTCAGCAAGCGTCTGGCGGCTGCACCGCTCGCGCGGCCGGCGGCGGGAGCGTCGTTGCCTATCACCGGCGCGGTAAACCCACTCTACGCCGAAAAATTGGCTAAATTCGGCGAAAAAGCGTTATTGCCGCTTTATGACAATACCAGTGAACTAACTGCTGAGCGTTGGCAGGCGCTTGAGAAGCTACTGGCCAGTTATCGTGAATGGTATTCCGGCCGGCCTGCGGTCGGCGCGATCAAAATTCCGGCTGAAAGATTAAAGCAGTGGGTGGGCGATAAATCCTATCGGGAGGCGCTTGAGAAAAAGCTAACTGAGAGCCGCAAGGCACTGGTCGATATCCGCAATTTACAGGCCGCGGAAAAGTTGCTGTTGTTTCAATCGCAGCTACTGAAATTTGTGAATAGCTTTGTCAGCTTTCCGGATTTGTATGACCCTAACGATAGTGCTTTATTCGAAATGGGTACGCTGATTATGGACGGTCGACGTTTTACGCTAGCCGTTAAGCTCACCGATAGAGCGCAGCACGTAAAATTCAGCACCGATAGCAATATGTTTGTGTTGTACGTCGAGGTGACGACCGACGACGAAAAGCCTATTTACGAACTGGCTGTGCCGGTAACCAGCGGTACACGCGGTAACCTGCAGTTAGGCAAGCGCGGCATATTTCACGACCGGCATGGTAGTGAATATCATGCGCGGGTGGTGCAGCAGGTTGAGAAACCCGTCAGTCTGCAGGAGGCTATCTTTGCGCCGTTTAAGGCGCTGGGAAAGGCGGTTACCGGGAAAATTGAAGGGTTGGCAGATAACGCCAGGGATAAGCTGCTGAAAAGTGGTACCAAGGCGGTCGATAATATTGCTGCGGCTCCCGGTGCAACGACGGCGAATACAACCACGCCAGCGCCTGCGACAGCTCCGGCAGCCAGTGGTGGTAACTCGGGGTTTCTGGCCGGTGGCGGTATTGCCATTGCTGCGTTGGCCTCGTCAGCCGCTTTCATCACTAAAACGCTTGCGAACCTTAGTTTGCTGAAAGTGGTGTCCGGCATTCTCACGGCTGCCGCTCTGGTTGTCGTGCCGGTCGCCATTCTGGCCTGGATACGCCTGCGCCAGCGGGACTTAAGTTCGATTCTTGAAGGCTCGGGCTGGGCGATTAATGCCCGAATGCGTTTGACCCGCATTCAGGCTAACAATTTTACCATTCGACCTACCGCAGGCTTGCTTAATAGTCAGGCGTCGCGGCTGCGTAGCTTGTGGCATTGGCTTGGGCTGTTGGCCATATTCGCTGCTATCGGCTTATATGTTGCTCTACAGAATGAATGGCTGCCGCCCATAGCCGAGTGGTTCTGATAATGAGGCGAGGCCGGTTCACAACGCAGCCTGTTACGTTGCCGCAACGGTGTATCTTGCTAAAACCAGCCGGTTAGCAGGCAGCAGCCGGTCGGATAATTTGTGGTTGATATCCCATGTTGGAACGAAACTACTATCGCTGTGGTATCAATAACCCTTGGCCCCCGACAACGGACAACGAATGAGCCAGCTTCAGGCTGACATCACTGCAACGCAGCAAGCATTGCAACAGATTATTGTAGGTAAAACCCAAGCCCTAAAACTAGCGACTACCTGCTTGTTAGCAGGTGGTCACTTGCTACTGGAGGACGTTCCCGGAGTGGGGAAGACCACAGCGGCCAAAGCCTTGGCTGCGGTATTTGGCCTGCAGTTCAACCGGGTGCAATTTACCGCCGACTTATTGCCGGCCGACATTCTCGGTGCAGCGGTATATCACGCGGATTCCACCGAGTTTCGTTTTCATCCCGGCCCGGTATTTTGTCAGCTGTTACTGGCCGATGAAATTAACCGCGCCAGTCCGCGCACCCAGAGTGCGCTGCTGGAAGCGATGGCCGAAGGCCGCGTTACTCAGGACGGCACGACTCATGCGTTGCCGCAGCCATTTTTTGTGGTCGCGACCCAAAACCCGTTAGAGCAGGTAGGAACCTGGCCGCTGCCGGAATCACAGTTGGACCGGTTTATGATGCGACTGTCATTGGGTTATCCGGCTCATGCAGATGAGCGACTGTTATTGCAGGGCGAGGATCGTGAAGCGCTGTTAGCCGCGCAGCAGGCCGTTACCAGTGCAGAGCAAATTTTAGCGATGCGTAAGGCCGTGCGGTCTATCCATGTCAGTAGTGATTGGCTCGATTATCTGCAAGCTTTATTAGCGGCTTCCCGGGAAGCCGGCGTGCAGCAGGGGTTATCACCGCGGGCCGGCTTGGCGCTGAAACAAGCGGCCCAGGCCTGGGCGTGGCTGCACAATAGTGAGTATGCCAAGCCGGATGATTTACAGGCGGTATTTGTCGCTGTCGCTGGTCACCGTTTGGGTGCGGGCGATCAGCGAGCGGGTGAGCAACAGGCTCAGGCGCTACTGCAACAAGTCGCAATACCATAAAGGTTCACGTGGAGTTCGCAGCGTGACTAAGCCGTTACGACGACGCTGGCAGCGTTGGTTTGCCCGGCGGTTTCCGCCACAGCAGGGCAGCAGCACCATTGCTAATGGCAAGGTCTATATTTTGCCCACCGGTTTTGGCTGGGGCTTTGTTTTAGCCTTGCTGGTATTGGTGCTCATTGGCATCAACTACAGCAATAACCTGATTTATGGCCTGGCGTTCTGGCTGGCTGGAATTGCATTAGTGGCGCTGGTGCAAACGCAGCGGCAGTTACCGGGGTTGAGCGTGCGGGTTAAGCAACCGGCGGCGGTTTTCGCTGGTGAGCCACTCCGGCTGGAAATAGAGGCCACCGCGCCGGCAAGGCGGGCGGCGCGTGGCCTGGCGGTATCGTTAGCCTGGCCCAATGACCAAACTAACGGTAGCTCCAGAGCGAACTCCACAGAAAAGTCTAAGGGCAGGGCGGCAAATAAGCGCTTCTATATTGACGCAGGCGGTCAACAGGTTTTGCCTTTGAGCTTGCCCACGGAACAGCGTGGGCGGCTCGCGGTGCCGCTATTGCGGGTAGTTTCCAATTACCCCTTAGGTCTATTTCAATCCTGGAGTTTTATCCATCAGCCACGTGAAACCGTGGTGTATCCCAAGCCGCTGGAGCACGCCGCGTTGCCGCCAGCAACCTCGGCGCCACAGGGTGCTAATGCTTCGTCGGCGCAACCCGGAAGCGATGAATACGATGGGCTAAGACGCTATCGGGCAGGCGATCCGATGCGCCACATCGCCTGGAAGTCGGTCGCGCAGAAAGCCAGTGCAAGGCCTGGTGGCAAGCCGCTGGCCAGTGATTTTTTGAGTAAGGCATTTCATGCTGAAGCCGATGAAATGCTTCAGTTCGATATGCGGTCGGCATTAAAAACAGCCGGTGATAATGAAGCTGCCTTGAGCCTGTTATGCCGTTGGGTATTGGATGCCCGCAGCAGTTCTGTAGCCTATGAGTTGCTAGTGGACGGCGGCGAAGGTTTTGAATTCGCCGATACTGAGTTAGCCGCGTTGGCGTTGTATGGTGCGGACAAGAAAGCGAGTGGCGGGCATGGTTAGGCGTTTGCTATTTGGCCGCCAACCGCAGTACGGCGCACTAGGCTTGTCCCGGCTACTGCTATTGCTGGTCGGTATATTGCTTGCCGTCGGGCCACATTTTCTGCGCTTGCCGGTTTGGCTGCCGTTCATCATTGCGGTGATATTGCTGTGGCGGCTGGCCGCTGAATTACGTCATTGGCCGATGCCCGGACCGGGTTTGCGGGTGGTGCTTTCGAGTGCGGGTTTTATTGCTATCGGGCTTAGCTATGGCGGGCTGCGTAGCGAAGCGGCTGGAGTCGGGCTGCTCATTACCATGCTGGCACTCAAGCTTACCGAAAGCGCCACCGCTCGCGATGGCCTGGTGGCGGCAATTTTTGCGATTTTTGCGGTGGCGGCACAAGCGCTCTATTCGCAGAGCATTATACAAACAGCGTGGATGCTGTTCGCGCTCGGTTGGCTGTTAGCGGTTCAGTTGGCGTTTACGCACGAAGGCCTGTCGCTCGGCAAAGCGGCTAAAGCGGCAACGGCGCTGCTGTTACAGTCGCTGCCGATTGCACTGCTGCTGTTTGTGCTATTTCCACGATTACCGGGCCCGCTTTGGGGTATCGGCCTGGGCGGCGGAGCCTTTACTACCGGCCTTAGTGATGAGATGCGGCTTGGCGACGTTAGCAGCCTGGCGCAATCCAGCGAAGTTGCGTTTCGGGTGCAATGGCCCGGCAAGGCACCTGCTACCAATGAATTGTATTGGCGCGGCCCGGTGCTGTGGGATTACGATGGCAGCGAATGGCAAAAAGGTCGTGAGCCGGGATTGATCACCGCCGATGTTCGCCAGCAACTGCAGCCGTTGTTGGCAAATTCCGCGCCGTTAAACTACGAGGTATTTCTTGAGCCCCATGAAAAGCGTTGGCTGTTTGTATTAGACATGGCCGCGCCGCTACAAGGCCTATCGCTACCCGAGGGGCGTAAGGCTTCGCTAAGCGATCAAATGCAATGGTTGAGTAGCAAAAATGTAGTCGACCCACTCCGCTATCAGGCTAGTTCGTTTGCAGGTAGCCGTTTACCATTGGCTTTGTCGCCACGAACTCAGAGTAGGGCACTACGATTGCCGGCCGGTTTTAATCCAAAAACCATAGCCTTAGGTCGGGAGTGGGGGCAGCAGTATGGAAGTTCGGCGGCTGTTGTCGCGGCTGCACAGCGCTGGTTTATTGCTCAGCAGTTTCGCTACACCCTGCGGCCAAGCCCGCTGGGTGATAACCAGCTGGACGACTTCTTGTTCCGCAATAAAAACGGTTTTTGTGGCCACTTTGCTAGTAGCTTTGCAGCTTTAATGCGGGCAGCAAATATTCCTTCCCGGTTGGTTGCTGGCTATCAGGGGGGCGAGGTTAATCCTCTGGCAGATTACGCTGGTGACTATATGGTGGTGCGTCAATCTCAGGCCCATATTTGGGTTGAGGTTTGGCTGGAGGATCAGGGGTGGTTACGGGTAGATCCGACCGGTTGGGCGGCACCGGGCAGGTTGACCGATGGCTTGGCGGATACCTTACCCGGCGAAACATCGGTACCAACACTGTTTAGTTTGCAGGGCAGTATGTTCGGCCGCCTGCGATTGAACTACGACCTGCTTAACTATCGCTGGCAGCGGATGGTGTTGAGTTACGACGGCGAGCGGCAGCTGAAATTTTTGAGTGGTATTCACCCCTGGCTGGGTAATATCGGCAACTTGATAGCGCTATGTGGTGTGCTGCTGGCGGTGCTAGCCATTGGCTATAGTAGTTGGCTGTTAAGAAAAGACGGCCGGGTGAGCTATAGCGAAGTGGAAAAGCACTGGCAAAAATTGCTGCGGAAAATTGCGAAGCAGGGGCTGCACCAACGGCCCCAGGAAACGGCTACGGCTTTCATGCAGCGGGCATCAGAGCGTTGGCCGTCGCAGCGCTTAACGTTAACCGCGCTGGCCCGGGAATATTCAGCATTGCGCTATAGCAAACTGGAAGCCGATTTTGGCCGGTTTGAGGTTCTTGCTACCAAGTTGCAGCTTGATGAGGAGTGACGGTAATGCCACGACCCTGCGAGCTTTTTATCGAGTTCTATTGGCACGGCCGCTAACGCTTGCGGCATATTGTAAATGCATAACTATTTGATGGAGTGTAAGTTGTTCTGCTTGGCGGGTTATGACGAGTTGGCGTATTGAACAACCTTCGGCCCTATTGGAGGCTCCACTCATCCGTTAAGAGTGGTGCGGGCTTAGTGATTCATTACCATAGCGCTCAAGTTATCGTCAGTGATATTGAATGAGCACCTGCGGAAAATATTTGGCCTTCGCCGCACAATCGGCTGATTTCCAGCTATGAGTTTTACAATCGGGCTCTGCATTGCCGGAGCCTTCATAATCGCCGCTGCTCTAATTCCTGTTTTTAAGCTTATTAAAGCGCTTCCTGCTGGCGGGCTGAAGCGCGGCTGGTTTGGGTTGGCAGCGATGGAGATAGCGTTTATCGGCAGCTACATTGTCGCGGCGTTTTCCCACCCCGGCGTGTTGATTTCCTGGATATTCTTCTTTGGTGCGATATTCGTATTGGCGGTCAGCGTACTGTCACAGCGGGTCGCTCATTATGCCAATCGCATAATGGTTCTTGAGCAAGAAAATGTCACTGATCCGCTTATGCAGATCTACAACCGTCGCTATCTTGATAGCTGGTTACGAAAGGAACTGCGACGCAGCCGGGAGACCGACCGTTCTTTGTCAGTATTGTTATTAGATGTTGATCATTTCAAACGCATCAACGATAGCCATGGTCATTTGTCGGGGGATGCG
>CAJQNE010000532.1 GCA_905479545.1 uncultured Gammaproteobacteria bacterium
CGCCGGTGTGCAACCGATTGTCGGCTTTAGCGTTTACACTTGGAACGCGGCTGAGTTTATTGAGCTGGCTGGCTTGTTGCGCGAGCAATGTCCGGAGTTATTGATTGTTGCTGGTGGTCCGCACGTTCAGCAGGCGGAGGATTTTATCGGGATTGATCCGATTGACGCGATTATTATCGGCGAGGGCGAACAAACCTTTGCCGAATTACTCGACAAGCCTGAACGTCGTCTTTGGCCAGAGATCAATGGTCTGGCTTTTCAGCAACTTGATGGCGGTGTAATACGCACTGAAAAACGTGAGCGACTGACCGACTTATCGTTGCTGCCGTCGGCGTTAGACATTATTGATCTGGTGGGTGATGACGGCAAACCGCTGTATTCATCTATTTGTTATGAAACCAGTCGTGGCTGCCCATTTAAGTGCTCATTTTGCGAGTGGGGCACCGGCGCGATTGGCATGAAGATGCTGCAATTTCCGTTAGAACGCATTAAAAAAGATTTTCGCCATATCGTTGATAGCGGTGTTGAAAATATTTGGCTGGCAGACTCTAATTTTGGTGCACTAAAAGATGATGTCGAGAAAACCCGGCTTATTTGCGAGCTAAAACAAGAAACCGGCTTGCCGCGCACTTTTGCGACCAGCTGGTCGAAAGCGCATAACAAAAAAGTCCAGGAAATAGTGTTGATGCTGAATGACAACGGCCTGTTGCCGCATTACCAGTTGGCGCTGCAAACACTGACGCCCCTGGCATTAAAGTTAAGTAATCGTAAGAACATGGGCGTCAATAAGTATGGACCGATTGCCAAGCAAATGGCTAAAGACGGCGTGCCGATAGCTTCTGAGCTTATTTGGGGGCTGCCCGGCGATAACTTGCCGGAATTCGAAAGCAACCTCGACAAGCTGCTCGGAATTTTCCCCAGCGTGAATATTTTTGGCTATACCTTACTGCCCGGTACCGAGTTTTATGATCGCCGTGATGAGTACCAGCTGCAAACCGTGCCGATCGCTGGTTACGGTAAGGCTAAGGGCGAATACGTTATCGGTAGCCATACCTATAGCCGTGAAGAGGGGCTGCGGGGCTACTTCCTCATTTCGGCCCACGTGGTGCTGCTGCAGGGCTATCTGCTGCCGCTCGTAAGCCGTTACCTCTGCTTGCAGGGCGAAGTGCCGGTATCGCCGCTATTACGTGAAATACTGGCAGCGCTGTTAGAGCACTTTGCGGATCAGTTGCCGACCATCGACCGGCAGGATTCACTCAACGTTTATGAGAATCGCAACGACGCGTATGTGTTGTTTGTTGAAAAGCTCGATGAGAGTTTTGAAGTAATCAGGAATACGGTTGATGCCTGGCTGGAAACCCATAACGCCAGCGCGGCACTGCGGAACGCGGCCAACCGCTGCATCGACCTTGACGAAGTGTTCGCTCCGCGTAGCGGTGAAACCCGTGAAGCTGACTACAACTTCGATTTCGACATCATTAATATTCGTAAGCAGCTGCAGGGTATGGACCTCCCGGCGAACGACGACTTCGCCGATAGGCCGCGGCAGCTGCGGGTGAGGCACCCTGGTGGAGTTGGCTCATTGCTTACCGACCCCAGCGGCGGCAATTGGATTAAGGGTGAGGTCGTTGGTTTGTAGTCTGAATGGTTCAGATACTTCCAACCATAAAAAAACGGCGCTGATTCAGCGCCGTTTTTTTAATAGCTTGCAGGGTTTACGCGGCAGCCCTTTGCTCCGCATTAGCTTCAATATCGCAGCTCAGTGCGGCAAATTGCTTCAGGTGATATTCACGATCACCGTATTGCAGGTTAAAGCCCGTTAGGCGACGGAAGTAATGGCCAACATCTAGTTCTTCCGTTACACCGATGCCACCATGCAACTGCACGGCCCACTGGGCAACGAATTTAGACGATTTATTGATATAAGCCTTGGCACCGGCAATCGCTTTCCGGCGTGTTACCCGGTCGTCGTTATCGGCTTGTACCGCTGCCTGCAACACCATTGAGGTGCTTTGCTCAACTTCAATAAACATATCGACCAGCTTGTGCTGAATGACCTGGAAGCTACCAATCGGTACGCCGAACTGCTTGCGTTGCCCGGCGTATTCAGCGGTACGTTTTAGCATTGCTTTCATGGCACCGAGTGCATCCGCACAAGCGGCGGCGATGGCGTAGTCGAGCGCGCGTTCCAGTGGTGCAAAGCCTTCACCGGGTGCGCCAAGTAGAGCGTCGTCGCTTAGCGTTACCTCGTTAAGTGTCAGCTCTGCAGCGGTTCCACCACCAAGCGTTTTGTAGCTCCGAATGGTGAGGCCAGGGGTGTTGGCATCAACCAGAAACAAGCTAATGCCCGCAGTTTCACCGGCGTTGCCACCGGTGCGGGCACTGACGATGAAGGTCTCAGCGTTGGCACCATTAACTACGCCATGTTTTTCGCCGTTTAGTACGTAGCCATCATCGGAAGCTTGAGCCGTCGTGGCACACCAGGCCGGGTTATAGCGACTAATGCGCTCGGCGAAGGCGACAGCAAGTTGCTTATTGCCTTCAACCAGTGGGCCGACTAGTGCTTCTTGTTGAGAACTGCTACCTGCGAGGGCGATAAGGTTACCGGCGAAAACAATATTGGCGATATACGGTTCCAATACCAGGCCATTGCCTAAACCTTCTGCAATCAGGCTGGTATCGACCGCGTTGCCGCCATAGCCGCCTGCAGTTTCTGATAGTGGTTGGCCGAGCCAACCGAATTCAGCAAACTGTTGCCAGGTTTTTGGCTGCATTTGCGCGTCAGTTTTTACGGTATCGAGATATTTGTCGAACGAGTAATCTTTCTCTACGAAGCGGTTTACGCTGTCGCGGATCATTTCTTGTTCGCTACTGAGTGAAAAATCCATGTGAAGTCCTTCTTCGGGTGGTTCTAAAGCGCTACAAGAAATTTAGCGATGACGTTTTTCTGAATTTCGTTACTTCCGCCATAAATGGTGGAAGCGCGAAGGAAGTTATAAGCCAGGCTGGCGTTGTTGTATTCAGCGTGGCCGATTTCCTCCTCGTTGTGCCACGGTAGGCTGTCGTCGCCACCAAGTTCTACGCGCGCTTCAGTAAGCGCCTGTTGCAGCTCGGTGCCTTTGATTTTTAAGCCGGAAGATTCTGCGCCCGGCGGTTGGCCTTTAGCCATTTTGTCGAGGGTGCGGAAGTTGGTGAATTCCAGCGCCATCAGGTCGACTTCTAGTTCAGCAATGCGCTGGCGAACGGTTGGGTCGTCGAGCCGGGTGCCAGTCTCGGTTGGCGTATTAGCCAGTAATTTTTTTAGTCCTTCAATGCCAGCTTTTGAGCCAGCGACGCCAGCAATACAGGTGCGCTCATGGCTGAGCAGGTATTTGGCGATCGTCCAACCCTGGCCTTCCTCGCCGACCAGATTTTCAGCGGGCACACGTACATCGGTGAAAAACACTTCGTTTAGGTGATGCTCGCCGTCGATGGTGTGAATAGGCCGTACTTCGATACCCGGCGTTTTCATGTCGATTAGCAGGAAGGAAATGCCTTGTTGTTTGCGACCTTCGTTGTCGGTGCGAACCAAGCAAAAAATCCAGTCGGCCCAGTGGCCTTGGGTGGTCCAGATTTTTTGACCGTTGACCACGTATTCATTGCCATCGCGGATAGCCGCGGTTTTCAGGCTGGCTAAATCCGAACCGGCGCCGGGTTCAGAGTAACCCTGACACCAAAGCTCTTCACACTTAGCGATTTTCGGCAAAAACCGTTCCTGTTGCGCAGGGGAGCCGAATTTCATTAGCACGGGTGCGAGCATCGTCAGGCCAAACGGACTGGTAATAGCTCCGCCTGCAGCCGCGCGCTCTTCATCAAAAATATGTTGTTCGGTGGCATTCCAACCAGGGCCGCCAAATTCAGTAGGCCAGTTGCTGGCAAGCCAGCCTTGTTTGCCGAGTAGCTGTTCCCAGGCCATTTGATCGTCACGGCTGTGATAACCCATGGCGCCGGGTTTCTTTTGAGTTGGCACGTTGGCTTGCATCCAACTACGTACTTCTTGCTGGAATTGCTTTTCTTCGGGGGAAAAATCGAGATTCATCGGTTACTCGCGATTTGGGGGAGTGGGTGGCATAAGTTCGCCACGCAGTGGGCGAGCGCCCAGCCCGTAAGTAGACCAGAACCGCCGCGTGCAGAATTTGGCCGCGCTGCGCTGAGTTGAGGGCGTAGGAGTCAACCGAGCGCTTGCTCGGTGACCGCCTATCTCATAAATTTGGCCATTGCTTGTTGGTTCTGACCTAAATTGCTGCGGCGGTGGTATCGCTGAATAGCGTTTTATGATGAAATACGCGCCCTTTGCCGCCCAGTAGAGCAGTTTCTACCGTCGGCCGCCGCAGCTTATGCGGCAAAAACATTCTGATAATCTACTATATTCACAGGAAAATCCCATGTCGATGAGCGATCGCGACGGGCTGATTTGGCTCGACGGTGAAATGGTGCAGTGGCGTGACGCCACCACCCATTTGTTAACCCACACACTGCATTACGGCATGGGTGTGTTTGAGGGTGTGCGCGCTTATAAGGCTCCACAAGGCACGGCAATTTTTAAGTTGCCTGAACACACCAAGCGACTGTTCAATTCGGCGCATATTATGAATATGCCGATGCCGTTTGATCAGGAAACCATTAATCTGGCGCAGCGGGACGTGGTTCGTGCAAATAACCTCGAAACCGCTTATCTGCGGCCTATGGTGTTTTACGGCAGTGAAGGTATGGGCCTGCGCGCCGATAATCTGAAAGCGCACGTAATGGTAGCGGCCTGGGAGTGGGGCGCTTACCTCGGCGAAGACGCGCTGAAGAATGGCCTGAAAGTTTGTGTTTCGAGTTTCACCCGCCATCACGTAAACAGTGCCATGTGCCGGGCGAAAGCTAACGGCCATTACTTCAATTCTATGCTGGCGCTCAGCGAAGCGCTGCGGAATGGTTATGATGAAGCACTGCTGCTGGATACAGAAGGCTTTGTTGCCGAAGGCTCCGGCGAAAACCTATTTTTGGTAAAAGACGGCGAAATCCATACGCCTGATCTCAGCTCCGGTTTGGACGGTATTACCCGTAAAACCATCATGAAGCTGTGCGACGATTTAGGTTACACCGTGCGCGAGAAGCGTATTACCCGCGACGAAGTGTATATCGCTGATGAGGCTTTTTTCACTGGCACCGCCGCCGAAGTAACGCCAATTCGTGAAGTGGATGGGCGTCAGATTGGTGATGGCAGCCGTGGGCCGGTTACTGAAAAGCTGCAGACCTTATATTTTGATGTGGTGAATGGCCGTGCGGAGCAGTACAGCGATTGGCTGCATTACGTCTAAATAGCTAACTGTCGATCCAAGCGCCGCCACGAGAAACCTCGTGGCGGCGCTTTTGTTTTGGCGATAAGCTTCAGTTACAGAATTTATATTGAGATTTAGTTGTGAAAATATTTGTCATCAACCTACCGAAGTCTGTTGAGCGTCGTGAAAGCGCAGAGAAGCAGATGGCCGCAGCAGGCGTTGATTTTGAGTTCTTCACCGCATTAAATGCGACGCAGGCAATGTCGGAATGGTTTGATGGGTATAACGAGCGTGAATTCATGCTCAATACGGGGCGAAGAAGTAGCGAAGGCGAAAAAGGCTGCTACGCGAGTCACCTCGCGCTATGGAAGCATTGTGTTGCGATCGACCAGCCCATCATGATTATGGAAGACGACTTTCAGTTGGCTAGCGGTTTCTCCGCTGCGGTTGACCAAGTGACCGCTTTGATCGCTGAGTACGGTTCTATTCGATTACAGGAAGCGCCGCGAAGAGCCGAAACCAGAGTGACGGAAGCAGGAGATTTTGAACTGTATCGGTACCGCAGAATGCCGCATTGCCTCATGTGTTACGCCGTTAGCCCTGCAGTGGCTCAAGCGCTCATTAGCCATAGTGCGACGATCAATGAGCCCGTTGACGTGCTTACCAAGAAGTTTTGGCTGCACAAGCAGCCTATGTACTGCTTGCTTCCGTATACAGTGTTTAGCAGCGACCACAGTAGTGACTCTACGGTTCAACATCGGGTAAGCGAAGCTAAGCCCGTAGCGATAAAACTGCAGAGGCCTTTTCGGAAACTGGGCTGGGAGCTACAACGGCACTTTGCTAATGCTAAATATGCGATTTTTAAGCGTTATTGAATTAGCGTGGTCAATGTCTTTTAAGGGCTGTTTAGTATTTTTTAGCGTATTGGTCCACTAGGGCTCGGCGAGCACTTTTTGGTAAACCTCTGCAGTTTGTATCGCGGTGTTTTCCCAGGTAAACGAATTTGCATACTCCAAAGACTTTTCAGCAAGCTTGCCATCGAGTTGCAGTAGTTCAGTCAAGCCTTTGCCAATACTGTCGGTATCGCGTGGATCGCATTGGGTAGCGTGCTCACCAGCAATGTCTGCGGCGCCACCGATATTAGTGGTTAGTACCGGGGTACCGGATTTTAACGCTTCGATGATGGGTAGGCCGAACCCTTCGTATAACGACACTAAACAAAACCCCTGTGCATGGCGATACAAAGTAGGAATTTTATCGTCGTCAACAAAGCCCAAAAATTTAATCGATTCCGGGTGTTTGGTAGTAAGTGCTTGTTCTTTTAGTTGTTCTTTTTCCGGTCCGTCGCCGGCAAGAACCAAGTCATAATCGACAGCAATTTTGTACTCATCAAATGCAGCGATGAGGCGTGCAACATTTTTGCTGCTTTTCAATGCACCTACAAATAATAAATAAGGGCGCTGCAGATTGAGTTCCTTTAGTCGCTTTAGGTCCTCCGGAGCTGCTGTTGAATTAAACCGCTCGTCTACTCCATGGTGAACCACTGAGATATTTTGGTCGGGAAAGGAGTAGAACTTTAGTAAATCACGCTTGGTGGATTCGCTAACGCAAACTAAGTGGTCAGCTGTTTCAATCAACTGTTTGTATTGAGATTGCCGTCGCTCAATATCTTGTGGGTGCTGGTAGTCAATTCTAAGGTGTGCATACATGTCGTGAATGGTCGCGACTTTTTTGGCCGCTGGCCAATCAGGTAGCTCATGGTCAAGGCTATGCACCAGATCTATGCCTCGTTGGCTTCGGGAATTAGCCGATCTCGTCCACAGTCGATGCGGTACATCAGGAAGCTTAGTCGAGTAGTGGAAGTGCCTGAGATACCGGCTGACGCGGTATGCTGCATATATCTCATTGGGAGAATCTAACTGCCTTAAATGCGTTAACAGCATGTAAGCGTATCGGCTTATGCCTGTCGGGTGCCGGGCGACGATGCAGGAACTTTCTAGGGCGATTTTATGCATAGGTTTCAAAGGTGTGTATTTAGTTTTTTCGATGGCGACAGTGGCACGGGCGGAGATGGCTGCTCCGCGAAGTAAACGCGAGAGAATATACGGTGAAGTCACAACTGCTCAGCAGTAATATTTGCGAGAGTACTGGCCACAAGCGCTGCATTTACCTGCGCTAGTTATATTATACCATCAATCCAGTAGTAATCACCGTTGAAAAAGTGCCTTGCCCACCGCTGGTAAAAGTGGTTTGACCAGCCATTCCCACTGAGGATGCTAGTACCTGCGAATCGCGCTTCGGAGACTGCGGTACGGCGCAGCTAGGTAGCATTTGAACCGCGTCGCCGAGAAATATTGGCGTACCAATAAGAATACGGTTAGGTGCTGCAATTAACAAAGGAGGCGTGTAATGGACTTTTCCTGTTCCGAATGGAGAGCCAGAGAACGTATGATGGCGCCCAACCTTATCGGCTTTCAAGGGCATGAAAACCTGACATCGTTTCATGGCTACTGAACAGCAATAACAAAGCGGGCTTATAGTAATGATTGTAGTGACTGGCGGTGCCGGGTTTATTGGCAGTAACTTAGTAAAGGCGCTGAATGAACAAGGCGAGCGTGATATTTTGGTGGTGGATGATTTAACCGACGGCACCAAGTTCAGAAACATTGCAGACTGCGAACTAGCTGACTACATGGATAAAGACGAGTTTCGTTTGCGTTTTGCCAGCGACACTGGATTTCTTTCCAACGTAAAAGCAGTCTTCCATGAGGGTGCCTGTTCGGCCACTACTGAGTGGGACGGCAAGTTCATGATGGATATTAACTATCGTTATTCGGTAGAACTGTTAGCAGCATGCGAGAAAGCGGGCGTCCCGTTCTACTACGCTTCCTCTGCGGCAGTTTATGGCGGCAGCGCGCGCTTTACTGAAACCCCGGAAAATGAAAAGCCGCTAAACGTCTACGGCTATTCGAAACTATTATTCGACCAGTATGTTCGTCGCCGATTGCCGAGCGCCAAAATTCCGATTGTAGGCTTCCGTTATTTCAACGTATATGGCCCGCGTGAGATGCACAAAGGCGGTATGTCGAGCGTTGCGTGGCACTTTAGCAAACAGTTAGAGGACGAAGGGCAATGCAAATTGTTTGCAGGTTGTGATGGCTACGAAAACGGCGAACAGCGTCGCGATTTTATTGATGTAGCTGATGTAGTGAAGGTGAACCTTTGGTTTCGCGATCAGGGTACCAGTGGTATTTTTAACCTTGGCACCGGTCGCAGTCAGCCTTTTAATGATGTGGCCAATGCGGTTGTCGATTGGTACGGCCGTGGTGACCTGAGCTATGTGCCATTCCCCGACGCGCTCAAAGGTCGTTATCAGA
>CAJQNE010000533.1 GCA_905479545.1 uncultured Gammaproteobacteria bacterium
CAATATCACTGATGCCATCGGCTTCGCTCGCCGGTAGCGAAAACGACACTTCGTCAAAACCGGTTAGCCGACGCTCCTGAAATTCTGCTGCATCCCGCAGCGGTAGGCCGGGTTCGAAGTATTGGTAAGTGCTGTCGGTAAGCTCGCTTCTTGGTGCTCCCAGTGCGGCAACAATCGCAATAATTAGGCCGCCCCAGAAGAACGCTTTTTGGTGCTTGATAACCCAGTCAGCTAGCCGGTCAACGCGGTGTCCCTTATCTTTGGCGATGCGGGGTTTGGCATTCACGAAGCCCATCAGCATCGGCAGCAATAGTAAGGTAAATAGCCACGCGAACATCACGCCAATAGCCACTACATTGCCCCAGTTGCGAAATGCCGGAGAGTCACTGAAGTTAAGGCTAAGAAAACCAATGGCGGTGGTAATACTGGTTAGCAATACCGGCTGCATATTGATGTCGAGTGCCGTTACTCTGGCCTCGTCACGACTCAGGCCATCGCGCTGCAGCTGAATATGACTGACCATTACGTGAATGGCATCGCAGACGCAGAGCGTAAAAATAATCATCGGTGCGGTCGCGCTGATTTGGTCTAGTGTCATGCCTATCCAGCCGATGGTACCCATAGTTGCCGGAATCGTTACCAACACCATAAGTAGCACGGCGACGGTGGCGATTATTGATCGCAGCAGTAACCCCGCCAACACCAGTACGGCCAGGAACATCAGAGGCACCAGCGTTTTCATGTCTTGCTCGGTTGAGTCGTTGAATTGCCAGCTGATCACCGGTACGCCGCTCAAATGCACCTCAAATTCGGGGTGTTGGGCGCGCAGTGCATCGCGCAGGCGAAACGCTTCAGCGATGATCTCTTTTTCGGCTGCCTGGCTCTCCGTAAATCCCTCCGGAATAAGCAGACGGGTATTAATAAACGCCGCCCGCCCGTCTTTGGCTAACAATGCACCGGCGAGCGTTTGTTCGCTTAGCGCTAGTTGCTTGCGCCGTTGAATTTCGTCGCTGTCTAACTCGCTGATGCTTTCGAACAGCGGGTAGACCTTGAGATCAAAGCCATTGGCTTCGCTGTATTGGAAATTGGTGAATGAGTCGACGCGAATAGCGTGCGGGAATTTCCAGAGATTTTGCGTCATCTCGCTAATGGATTTGAGCCGTTCCGCGGTAAATAAATCACCGGGTTCATCATCGCGCAGCCCGAAAATAAACGCGACACTATCGCTCTTGGTATAGGTCGTTTCCATGGTTTCATGGGCGACCAGCTGCGGATCGTCGTCGCGAAAAAATACTTTGTAGTTAGTATCAAATTTTATGAACTGCATGCCGAAGCCAGTGGCCAGCGTAAGCAGAATGGCGGCGATAAAAAGTAGTAGGCGATTGCGAACTAAAAACGCAGCGAGTGAGGAGGATTTCATAAAGGATAACCACGCGATTGGCAACGGGTAGGGCGCTAAAGCGACCGTAGTAACGCATAACATACCACTTGGTATGTTCTGCGGAAAGCACTCCGTAGCGGTGTATGATCTCAGTTACTTTGTAATGGATTGCCAATAACGATGAAAGACTGGTTTCTCGACACGTTTGCACTGCTATTCCGCTCGAAAGATGACGGTGGCTTCAGCTTGTGGTTTCGCCTACCAATAGTACTGGTGCTGCTGTATTTACTTATTTGTATACCGCTGGGTATGTGGTGGTCGATGGAGCCGAAGGACATCAGTGTTGAATCGTTAGCCGCTGACGGTGCCGTTGAAGATAGCAGCGTTGATTACACGCCACCGGTTGGCTATACCACCACCTCGGCGCTTATTGAGTCGATCAATACGCTGCTGAGTAAGCCCGGTGGCTTTATCGAAAACGACAAATTTCCGCCGGGACTCTGGCTGGATAATATGCCGAACTGGGAGTTTGGCGTACTGCAACAGGCGCGCGATCTCGCATTGGTAATGCGCAACGATATGAGCCGTTCTCAGAGCCAGTCGAGCGAAGATACGGCGCTGGTGAAAGCGCAGAACAAACTCAATATTGATAGCAAAAGCTGGCTGTTCCCGCGTGCTGAAGGTGAGTATCGCGATGCGACCAAGCAGTTGGAAAAATACCTCGGGCGTTTGATAGACGACCGGCAACCGGCTGCACAGTTTTATGCCCGGGCCGATAACCTCCGCAGCTGGTTAGACTTTGTTGATAAGCGTTTAGGCTCACTGTCGCAGCGGCTTTCTGCCAGCGTCGGAAAAGCCCAACTGGATACCGGGCTTGCTAACGAACCTGCTGCCACGCAAACCACAGCCACTGCTAGGGAGCAGTATGTTAGAACCAGCTGGTGGGAAATTGACGATGTATTTCATCAAGCCCGCGGCGCCAGCTGGGCGTTGCTGGCTTACATGCGGGCGATAGAAATTGATTTCGCTGATGTACTGAAGCAGAAGAATGCTGAAGTGAGTCTGGAGCAAATCATTCGCGAGCTGGAAGGCACTCAACGTACCGTGTGGAGCCCGATGATTATGAACGGCGGCGGGTTTGGCATGTTCGCCAACCACTCGTTAGTGATGGCTTCGTATATTTCCCGGGCTAATGCGGCGGTGATTGATTTGCGTGAGTTGTTGAAGAACGGTTAGGGGCTTTGCCCTCACCAGCCCTCTCCCAAAGGGAGAGGGAGTCAGTTCGATTTTGTCGTACTAAATAACAGAGGCAAGCGCAGTCAAGTCTTCTCCCTCTGGGAGAGGATTTAGGTGAGGGTTGCATCGACTAGTAATCTGCCCGGCGTGGTTAGATTCGATGCTTGCACAGCTGTACTGGTTATTATTTTCAGCACCCCTAGCGTTTACATTATTCAGTTCCCCTGCTACTCGACGGTGTGATCAGTGCGGACGTTACGTTTCGAGTGCCTGGCGGCTAATAATGAAAGTATCCTTCGCCCGGATCCTGAAACGTTTTCCCTCTGATTTCTTGCTGAGTGTGCAAGATGACATGTTTATCTGCGATTGACCCTCTATTTTTAATTTTGGGTCCGAGTCTGAGTCAGCCAATAATAATTGGTTGGGTGTGACTTTAGTGACAACAGCCCAATGGCAAGACTTTCGATCTTTATAATTTATTACCGCGCTCGAAGTCCCATCAGATAGCGATGACTTTAAAGTTTCCCAATACGCCTCTAGTGACTCGATATCTTTATTACGCTTTATTGGCTGCTTTAATTTGAAATTGAATTTTTTGGAAGATTTTTTTCCAATTTTTTTCAAGTTTCTCCTATTCACCCCATCTGTAATTGCGTCAGCAAGTAACCCCTCCTTCTGGAAGTTAAAAATAAGGTGAGAGAAAAGCTTTTTTTCTAACTTGCCCTTTGGTGAACGCAAAGTGGATTTGTATGCGTTGACGATGCTGTAAATTCCACATAGGGAATCTAGCGAGCCTTGCGAATTTATTTTCATATTTTTTGTGGCGTTTGTAGTGGCGGGAAAGCTCAGACTATCAAAACATAACAAAAAATATTCACTTATTCCTGTCATTGCTGGACCGTGTTATTAATCAGTGCATGGCTTGGTAAGGATTGCCAAACTATCTGTTCAAAGGTGACAAGGTTTTCTCAGCGGCTCTGGAGGGTGAGCGAAGAGCAAAGTCATACGCTGTTCCGTTGGAGGTGGAAGTGCCCAAGTAAGTGGGTAGTCGAGTGAGGCTGGAAACGCTAAAATTTCCCCCAGAAACTAATATTCTATTCTCCTCACGATCAAATGTGCCGATCATTGCGACACTCAGTGTCGCATGCGACAGGCTTAATAGCCGCACTGGGAGCGATTAGCATGGGCTGGCTCCATTCAACTGGAGACGAAATTGGACCTGCCATTGATATTTTTAGAAAGTGATTTGGACATCACGCCTGAAGCCGTGAATGAGATGCTGAGTGTGAATGAGTACCTCATGGACACCCGCCCTTACTATTTTCGGAAGATGGACAAAGAAGCGCTTTCAGTCGTGTTAGAGCTTCCTGGTGGCGATCTTGATGATATGGCTAGTGGTGAACTCAAGCAGAGAATCGCCAGCAAAAAAATTATGGATGCTGACGGGCCGCAAGGATTAATTTCTGAGAACACTCGGAAGGTCGCTAATTGGCTTAGATTGAGTCCTCAAGAGTCTAAATTGCTCAGGCTGGCCGTTCTTTGCCATGAAGTGTCAATGCTGAATCAGTTGTTGGGCTCTATTGATAACCTGAACTATCAAGGCTGCCTGGAGTTGATAGCGCGTGCTATCGGCGAGCCAGTGCTGCTTGTCGCCCGGTCTCTGGCCGCTGGGTCACCTTTGCGAAGGGCTGGGCTGTTTGCAGAATCCCCGGCAAGTAGTTCTCGTCGGTCAATAGACCCTGATGATTTGCTTGAGCTTCAGGATGGAATTGCTGAACGTATTAATCAGGTGGGATTTTCAGCAAAAAGCCTGCTTGATAATGTTGCTGCAGAGATTGTTGCTACCGATCTTGAGATTGCTGATTTTGAGCACATCAAAGAAGATGTGGAAATTTTGATTAAGCTGCTTAAGTCGGCGAAGGAGGCACGTATAGCTGGGGTTAATATTCTTATCTATGGGCCGCCCGGTGTTGGAAAATCGGAGCTGGCATCAGTTTTGGCTGCGGCTGCTAATACTCAAATGATTGCGGTGGCTAATGAAGATGAAGATGGCGGTCCTCATTCAGCGTCGAGCCGGCGAAGCTGCTATCTGATGCTGCAATACATGGCGAGAAAAACGGCTGCAGACGTTGTGCTCATCGATGAAGCTGAAGATCTTTTTGACATGATGGGCGGTAGGCGAGATTCGTTTTCGGCGTTTAGTCGGTCTGCCAGTGGTGGTAGGCAAAAAGCCTGGTGGAATAAATTGCTCGAAACCAATCCACTACCCACGGTGTGGGTGAGTAACAGCATCCACGGACTTGACCCTGC
>CAJQNE010000534.1 GCA_905479545.1 uncultured Gammaproteobacteria bacterium
CCCCACCCTAAACGATGTCGCCGGTAAAACCATTTTTATCGTGCGCGGTATCGGTGGTCGCAGTTTGCTCGGCGATACACTCACTACCCGCGGCGCGACAGTAGAGTATATTGAGGTATATAAACGAGAGGCGGCAGACTATTCACATTCAGGGAGCTTGGCACAACGGCTACAGCATGCCGATGTTGTGACGGTTGCGTCCGAGCAGTCGCTGGAATTTCTTCGCCAACTCGTTTTTACCCAGTCACCGGGGTTGTTTACCAGCGTTTGGCCATTGATCAAACTGGTGGTACCCAGCAACCGTGTGCTACAAACAGCATTGAAAAGCGGTATTGAAACTATGCCAATAGTTGCAAAAAACGCGACTGATACCGAAACCTTTCTAGCGGTAGTACGGGCTACGCGTGGCAAAGCAGCCCATCGTTTTTACCCGTCGCTGGTTAGTGGGTCCGACTAAAATAAGCCCGAACATGCAGCCAGCGCTGGCTGCCCGATAAGGATATAGAGAAGCTAAGCTTATGAGCGACGATCGTTCAAAAAATACGCCCCCTAAGGCGGCTGTAGAGAAACCAACTAAAACCACTGATGCCAAGCCCCTGACCAAGTCGGCTCCGACCGCCTCAGCGCAGGCTAAATCGAACCAAGGCAACTCGATTCCACCGCGGCGTCCCAGTGAAGAGGCTGAGGAACGAGCGCCTGAGAAATCAGCGAGCAAAGGAGCGCTTATCATAGCGATTCTGGCGTTGTTGCTGGCGCTAGGAGCGCTCGCTTTCGCTGGCTGGCTGTGGTTTCAGAGCCAACAGAAAGACGTACAGGCGCAAGGCTTACTCAATCAAAGTGGCAGCAAAGTGGAAACGCTTTCCGGCGAGTTAAATCGTAGCCGCGATGCAGTACAAGCCCAGCAGAAAACTCTGGGTTCAGTACAGCAGCAACTTGGCAAAATGAATGGCCGCATTGAAGGCCTGAACAGCCAGATTAGCAACACCGCTGGCGTTATTGACCTTGTTAACCAGGCAAACGCCAATGTCGCAACGTTCGAAACCCGGTTAAACCAGGCAGAGACAGGCCTGACCGAGCTACGCAAGCTCAGTGAAGGTGGCCGCAACGCCTGGCGTCGCGCAGAGATCGAATACCTCCTCACCGTCGCCACTCAGCGTGTGCAGGTATACCGTGATCCGGAAACCGCTATCTCAGCCCTACTTGCTGCTGATGCGCGGATGCAGGAGCTAGGCGACCCGGCACTGGTAGATATTCGCCAGCAAGTTCGTAATGCAGTGAAAGACCTCCAAGCTGTAGAGCAACCTGATGTGGAAGGCGTAGCACTGCAGTTAGCGGCCAGCGCAGCCAGCGTGTCTGGCTTGCCACTACCTGACCACAACCCCGGCCAAGCGCATTTTGAAGCGGTAAGTGCCGTTGAAAATGGCGCGACAACCGCCGGTGGCGAAGGCAGTGAAACGAAAACCCCGGCCTGGAAGCGTTTCGCCAGTTCTGTAGGCAACGAACTACGTAGTTTGGTAGTCGTTCGTCATGACGGCACACCGGTTGAACCGATGCTGCCGCCTGAAGCCGAGTTTTTCCTGCGCGGCAACCTACGGCTGCAAATTGATGCTGCGCGTGCTGCACTGCTGAACCGTGACACCGCCAACTTTCAGGCCAGCCTTAAAACCGCTCGCGGCTGGTTAAGCAATTTCGACACCGGCGCGGCCTCCGTGCAAGCACTTAACAAAGAGCTGGCACGGCTGGAATCAGTCGACATACAGCCAAAGCTTCCCGATGTATCCAATGCGCTGCGCTCGCTGCGCGGCTTTAAAGGTTAAGCGTTATGGGTAAGTGGATTTTTCGATTACTAATATTGCTGATGCTGGTTGGCGGTACCATCGCCGCACTGGTTATTCGCGAAGAAAACGGCTATGTGCTGCTCCAGTTTGGGCGCTACCAGGCTGAAACTTCGGTGGTGTTGTTGATTGCTGCCGTATTGGCGACCTTTTTCCTGCTCTATATCCTCACCCAATTCTTATTGGGAGTATTGCGCACGCCGAAGAAGCTGCATGACTTTGCCGAAGTGCGTGCTGAAAAGCGTTCCCGGCGGGAACTGGTTTCAGGGTTACTGGAAATGTCAGAAGGCCACTGGGATGTCGCCGAGAAACGTCTGACTAAGCACGCCAGCGATTCGCAGACGCCACTGCTTAACTACCTAACAGCAGCGCGGGCCGCGCAACTACAGGGTGACGATGCAAGACGTGACCAGTATTTGCTCGCGGCGCAAGAAACAACACCGAAAGCTGAGCTGGCGGTGTTAATGACCAAAGCTGAGCTACACCTTGAAAAAGGTAACGACGAGCAAGCACTGGCCACCTTACAAAGCCTGCAGGAGAAGCGGCCGAATCACCCCTTCGCCCTTCGCCACCTTGCGGCACTTTACGAAAAGCGCGGTGACTACACGCTGCTACAAGGCCTGATTCCGCAGCTCAAGAAGCTAAAAATCATCGATGCTGAGCAAGCAGATACACTAGAGGCTTCAGGTTATCTGCACGGTATTCAGCAAGCTAATGCCAATGGCGATGCCAGCGAGCCGGCTCGTGCCGCGTTAGCCCAAGCCTGGAAAAACGTGCCGTCGAAACTACGACAGAAGCCTGAGCTGGTAAAAGTCTACGCTCACGAATTACACCGTGCCGGTGCCGGCGACAGCGCCGCATCGCTCATTGAAGGCTTCCTGAAGCGTCAGTGGAGTGATGAACTGGCCGACCTTTACGGTCGACTGCGTACCGAAAACCCCTCGCGCCAACTCAGTACTGCCGAGGGCTGGTTACGTAGCCACGACGACAGCGCCGCTCTTCTACTTACGCTTGGACGCTTATCTATGCGTAGCGAGCTATGGGGCAAAGCCCGTAGTTACCTGGAAGCGAGCATTAGCGCCGCACCACGGCCCGATACCTATCAGGAATTAGGCTTACTGCTGCAAAGTCTTGAGGAGCCTGAGAAGGCCAGCTTGGCGTTCCGCAGCGGTCTGGCATTAGCGCACGACAGAATGGTACTGACCGAAGCGGCAGTGTCTGACGCAGCACCAGCTGCTTTGCCTGCGCCCGCTGTGGCAACGAAAAAAATTGACGCCGCCGAAGCCAAACCACTACCTACCGAGGCGGTGGCTTGATCCGGGGCAGAACGTGAACAGGCTGCTCTATTGAGCTCCTCACCGTACAACGCCGGCCCTCGCGCCGGCGTTGCTGTAAGGGTGGCTGCCGCAAAGTGCATAGCCGCCGCCGAACGCCAGCAGCAATCGCTAAGCGAATCGCTCCCTGCCGCAGAAGCGACCTTGCCGGAGCGCGACCGCCCTTTGCTGCGCGAGCTAACTTACGGCACGGTGCGAAACCAACCGAAGCTCGCGATGTGGCGCAAGCAACTTCTCAGTAACAGCCTGAAGGGCCGCGATGCCGATATAGGCGCATTGCTCATTGCCGGCCTCTATCAACTCACCGACATGCGGGTTCCACCCCATGCAGCCATTAGCGCCACGGTAGAAGCCAGCCGCACTCTAGGCAAGCCCTGGGCCGCCAAACTTCTGAATGGCTGTCTGCGAAATTTTCAGCGCCGCGAAGCCGAGTTGCAGGCGCTGGTTGAGTTACAGCCAACAGCTAAATTCAATCATCCTGAGTGGTGGCTGAAAGCATTGCAGGGTGCCTGGCCAAAACAATGGCAAGCGGTCGCTAGGGCTAACAACCAGCAAGCACCGATGACATTGCGGGTAAACCAACGGCAACATAGCCGTGATGATTACCTGGCAATACTCGGTGCCGCTGACATCGGTGGTCTGAAAAACGAACTGGCGCTCAGCGCCATAACGCTCGATAAACCGGTTGATGTCACTGCCCTACCCGGATTCACCGAGGGCGCTGTATCGGTGCAGGATGCAGCGCCTCAGCTCGCCGCTGAATTACTGGATGTACAAGCAGGTGTGCGCGTACTTGACGCCTGCGCCGCTCCGGGCGGTAAAACTGCGCACCTATTGGAAACAGCAGATTGTGACGTGCTGGCGCTTGATATTGAGCCGCAACGCTTAGCCCGTGTTGCTGAAACGCTGGAGCGCCTGCAACTAAAGGCCCTACTTAAAGCGGCTGACATTCGCGATGTTGATAGTTGGTACGACGGCCAACCGTTTGACCGCATTCTACTGGACGCCCCC
This sequence comes from uncultured Gammaproteobacteria bacterium, assembly GCA_905479545.1. GTDB lineage: Bacteria > Pseudomonadota > Gammaproteobacteria > CAJQNE01 > CAJQNE01 > CAJQNE01. Next base: position 4,181 of record CAJQNE010000534.1, read on the forward strand.
TGCTCCGCTTCGGGAGTTATTCGCCGTAACCCTGATATTAAGCTACTGCGCCGCGAAACGGACCTGGCTGCGCTGGCAGAATTGCAGTGGCAATGTCTTACGGCACTCTGGCCGACACTTAAGCCCGGCGGCAAGTTGCTCTATGCCACTTGCTCTGTGATGCCGATAGAAAACTTCGAAATCATCAAGCGTGCTAAAGCGGAAATTCCGGATCTGGAACTGCAACCCGTTTTAATTCCTGGAGCCATTGGCGGCGCCTCCGGCAGCCAACTTCTGCCAGGCGAAGCGGGTGTTGGCAGTGACGGGTTTTTCTATGCCTTACTGATAAAGCGCAGTTCGACTGCCTAAAATGCTTTGCTCTTTTCGTTAACAAAGGAAAATGCTGCACCGCGGCAGTTGTAACAGCTGTAACGCAGGCGTAACTTCTCGCAACAATGAAGATAATTATTCTCGGCGCCGGCCGCGTAGGCGCTAACCTGGCGGAAAACCTCGCTAACGAACGGCATGACGTCACTGTGGTTGATATTGATTCAACTAAACTGGGCGACATGCAGGACCGGCTCGATATCGGCACGGTTAGAGGCCATGCCTCACATCCCGATACCCTCCGGCGTGCCGGTGCGGACGACGCTGACATTCTGATCGCCGTAACCCACTCTGACGAAGTAAATATGATGGCCTGTCAGGTGGCTTACACGCTGTTTCACACGCCAACAAAAATCGCCCGTATTCGCGCGCAAAGCTATCAGGAAGACAAGCAATACGCTGCACGCTTGTTCCAACAGGAAGCCATTCCAGTCGATATGGTTATCAGCCCGGAGCAGCTGGTAACCGACTATATTCGCCGCCTGATTCAGAACCCCGGCGCGTTGCAGGTCGTCGACTTTGCTGACGGAGCCGTTCGACTGGTTGGTGTAAAAGCCTGGTATGGCGGTGGCCCACTGGTTGGTCAGGAATTATCGGAAATCCGCAAACACATCCCGAATGTGGATACCCGTGTAGCGGCGATCTACCGCGAAGGCGAAGCGATTCTGCCCATGGGCGATACCGTGATCGAAGCTGACGATGAGGTGTTTTTCCTCGCCGCCCGCAAAGATATTCGCACGGTAATGAGCGAAATTCGCAAACTCGACAAACCGGTGCGTCGCATTATGCTGGCTGGCGGCGGGCGAGTAGGCGCAAGGTTGGCGAAAGCACTGGAGCAACACAATCAGGTTAAAGTGATTGAACGCGATGGTGCCAGAGCCCGCGAAATCGCTGATGAGCTCGATCGCACGATTGTGTTGCATGGCGACGCCGCAAGTATGGATTTACTGCAAGAAGAAAATATTCAAAACACCGACGTGTTCTGTGCGGTTACTAACGACGACGAAGCCAATATTCTTTCGGCCATGCTGGCCAAACGGCTTGGCGCGCGCAAGGTGATGGCGCTAATTAACCGCCCCAGCTATGTCGACCTGGTGCAGGGGTCGGTGATTGATATCGCCATCTCGCCGCAAACGGTTGTGCTAGGCAATTTGCTGGCTCACGTCCGGCGCGGAGACGTAGTGGTGGTTCACAGCCTGCGACGCGGTGCCGCCGAGGCGATGGAAGCAGTTGCTCACGGTGACGAACGAACCTCCAAAGTAGTCGGCCGCCATGTTGAAGATGTGCGACTGCCGCCCGGCGTTACCATCGGTGCCATCGTGCGCGGAGAACAGGTCATCATTGCCCACCACGACACCACTATTCAGTCCGGCGATCACGTCATTCTATTCATGGTCGATAAATCGCGCGCTGCCGATGTCGCTAAGTTATTCCAGGTCGGCGTTGGTTTCTTCTAGCTTGGCTTCTTCTAGCTTGCCGTATGTAACTGCGGAGTATTCAACACAGGCTCACCACCGGTTGGAGCACGACTAGGTGCATTTTTTACTCGTACAACGGCTGGTAGGCATACTGCTGGTGCTGTTTAGCGTCACCATGTTGCCGTCAGCGGTAATCGCCTGGGTTTACCGCGAACCCGTCATTGATGCCTTTCTGTCATCCTTCACCTTGGTATTTCTGGTTGGCGCACTATTGTGGCTACCAGCCCGCAAAGCGAACGCCGATTTACGAACCCGCGACGGCTTTCTGATCGTAGCCTTGTTCTGGGTGGTACTCGGTCTGTTTGGAGCAACCCCGCTGTTGCTCGCCGAACTTCCCTCGCTAACGTTTACCCAAGCAGTCTTTGAATCGTTCTCCGGCCTTACCACTACCGGAGCGACGGTAATCGAAGGCCTGGACGACTTACCCAAAGCGATTTTGTTCTACCGCCAGCAACTGCAGTGGCTTGGCGGCATGGGAATTATCGTCTTGGCGGTAGCCATTCTGCCTATGCTCGGCGTCGGTGGTATGCAGTTGTACCGGGCGGAAACACCCGGGCCGATGAAAGACAGCAAACTAACGCCACGCATCGCCGAAACTGCCAAAGCGCTCTGGTATATCTACCTCAGCCTGACCGTCGCCTGCGGCATAGCCTATTGGTTTGCCGGCATGACGCCATTCGATGCCATCGGCCACGCCTTTTCTACTATCGCCATTGGTGGATTTTCCACCCACGATGCCAGCATCGGCTACTTCAATAGCGCGGCCATTGAGAGCATTGCGATTGTATTCATGCTAATCGCAGGCGTGAATTTTGCGCTGCATTTCACCGTATGGCGCGGCGTTAATCCACTAATTTACCTACGCGACCCGGAAGTACAGGGTTTCTTCAAGGTAATCGGCGTAGTTTCACTGGTGGTGGCGCTGGTACTGGTTAATGCCAGCTTCTACCCAACGGCGATGGAAAACATTCGTCATGCCGTTTTTCATACGGTATCCATTGTAACCACTACCGGTTTTGCCACTCACTCCTTTGATGTGTGGCCGGGCGTTCTGCCAACGTTGTTGATTATGGCTAGCTGCATCGGTGGCTGCGCTGGCTCCACCGCTGGCGGCATGAAGGTTATTCGCGCTCAGCTGGTGCGCCGTCAGGTTCAACGCGAAGTAATGCAGCTCATTCACCCACAGGCAAAGCTACCGATTAAACTCGGCGGTCGCACCATTCCGTTGCGGGTAATGACCTCAGTCATGAGCTTCTTAGCGGCCTATGTAATCCTCTACATGTTGTTAATGGTCGCCTTTATTACCACCGGCATGGATCAGCGCACAGCATTCTCAGCCGTAGCAGCCAGCTTGAATAATCTTGGCCCCGGCCTGGGTCAAATTTCGTCAACTTCAGCCAGCGCCAGCCCGGCCGCTCAATGGATTATGGTATTCGCCATGCTATTAGGCCGATTGGAAATTTTCTCGCTGTTGGTACTGCTCTCACCAGCATTCTGGCGACGATAATTAACCGCGCCCGCGGTTGACGGCCATGACAACGATTGGCTAGCCGGTGCCAGCTGCTGTTAAAAACTTTAATGCGAATCATTCTCAATACAGTTATACTGCCGCGTATCGACTCGCTTCGGCCAGCTCACGCCAGCGATGGACTTCCTTCTACGTCAGGATTACAGAATGTTTGATCTCCCGGTCTCACGACGCCTCGCCTTGGTTTTAGCGGCTACCGCGGCCTTATCCGGCACGCTTATTAGCTGTGGCAAGGCTCCCAGCGACGACAAACTGGTTGTCTATTCAGCCCGTAACGAACAGCTGATCAAGCCGCTATTTGACCGTTACACCGCTGAGACCGGCACGCCTATCGAGTTTGTTACCGATAGCGCCGGCCCGTTACTACAACGGTTACAGGCCGAAGGCAGCAACACACCCGCCGATGTACTGCTTACGGTTGATGCAGGCAATTTATGGCAAGCAGCTGATAGCGGACTACTGCAGCCCATTAATTCTGCCGTGCTAAAGCAGGCGATACCAAGCCACTTGCGCGACCCTGAAAACCGCTGGTTCGGCCTTTCAGTTCGCGCTCGCACGCTGGTTTATAGCAGCGAGAGAATACAGCCGGGCGAATTGTTAGGTTATGCCGACCTTGCTCATCCGAAGTGGCAGGGCCGTCTATGCCTACGGACTTCCAAGAAGGTTTATAACCAGTCGCTGGTTGCCATGCTAATCGCACAGTACGGCGAAAAATCTACCGAACAGATCGTTAAAGGCTGGGTAAAAAACCTTGCTACCGCGCCGTTCTCAAACGATACCAAAGCGATGGAGGCGATTATTGCCGGCCAATGCGATGTAACCATCGTCAACACTTACTACTTTGGCCGCCTCCAGGCTAAGCAGCCTGATGTGCCACTGAGCCTTTTCTGGGCCGACCAGCGTGGCGAAGGCGTGCACGTTAACGTTTCGGGCGGCGGCGTTACTGCGGCAAGCAAGAAAGCAGCTGCCGCAACAAAGTTACTGGAATGGCTGGCAAGCGCCGAAGCGCAGCAACGGTTTGCCGGCGACAATCTGGAATTTCCGGCCAACCCCGCAGTTGAACCCGTCGCTGCCGTTAAGGCCTGGGGTAGCTATAAGCCGAACCTCATTAACGTCGCCGACGCTGGCAAACTACAAGCCGATGCGGTGAAGCTGATGGATCGGGCCGGCTATAAGTAACCGTTCGCCTGGCCGCCGCTGGACGCTAACGGCCTGCCTGATTGCCGCGCCGGTATTGCTGCCGGTAGTGATGGTATTCGCCAGCTGGCGATTGGTATCGCCTGAAAACTGGCAACACCTCCGCAGCTGGGTGTTGCCGGAATTGTTTATTAATACTGGCTGGCTAATCGTCGGCGTCGCGCTACTGACTACTCTGCTAGGGACTAGCCTGGGCTGGCTTACGGCAGTTTGTCGCTTCCCGGGCCGCCGCCTGTTCAGCTGGGCACTGCTACTCCCGATGGCCATGCCGGCCTATGTGCTGGCCTTCGTCTATATCGGCCTATTAGACTTTAGTGGCCCGCTGCAAACCAGCTTGCGCGAAATCGGCATCAGCTCGTTAATGCCGCCGATCCGTTCACGCGGCGGCGTGATTATTGTGTTGTCGCTGGCGCTTTATCCCTATGTATACCTGGTCGCCCGCCAGGCATTCCTGAGCCAAGGCACACGGGCTATTGAAGTCGCACAGTCGCTTGGCATGAGCCGCCGCCAAGCGTTTTATAAGGTATCGCTGCCCTTAGCCGCGCCATGGATACTCGGCGGGCTATTATTGGTACTGCTTGAAACATTGGCCGATTTTGGTGCCGTCGCCACCTTTAATTACAACACTTTTACCACCGCCATTTACAAGTCCTGGTTCGACCTGCGTGAGCCGAACACCGCCTTACAATTAGCCAGCGTACTGCTCGGCATAGCGCTGTTACTTATGCTGCTCGAACAGCTAACCCGGCGGCGAATGCGCTTTAGTCTGACGCACTCAAACCGCTACAGTATTGACCTCAAACGTGGTCGTGCCCTTGCTGCGTTTAGCTGGTGTGCGCTGATACTAGCCCTGGGGTTTGTCATTCCCGCCATACAGCTGCTCAGCTGGATATTCAGCGATGCACTGGCGGACTTGGATTCCCGCTACTGGGGCTTTGCGCTTCGCTCTGCAAGTTTAGCGGGCATTACCGCCCTGCTACTCGCGTCGCTGGCGTTACTGTTGCGCTATTGCCGTCGGCTTGCTCCCAACCAGATTAGCCGTAGTGCCGAATGGCTTTCCCGACTGGGCTACGCCTTACCCGGTACAGTGCTGGCTATCGGTGTCGCCGTGCCCTTGGCGCGTTTTAGCAACACGCTGCAAAGCTGGGGCATACCGGTAATGTTGAACGCCGGTATCGGCGCATTGTTATTGGCCTATGGCATTCGGTTTTTTGCCGTCGCGATCAACCCTGTCGACAAAGCCATGCTTAACGTCACACCGAGCATGGACGAAGCGGCTCGTAGCTTAGGAGCTGGTTTCTGGCGAGTGCTTGGCCGTATACATTTACCGATGATTTCAGGCGGCCTGTTTACCGCTATGGCGCTGGTGTTTGTTGATGTAATGAAAGAAATGCCCATCACTCTGTTGGTGCGACCCTTCGGCTGGGATACTTTGGCAGTGCGGGTATTTGAAATGACGTCCGAAGGCGAATGGGAACGCGCCGCGTTACCGGCCCTGGCGATTGTGATTACCGGCCTGCTGCCAGTATTTTTACTGGTGAGGCGAACGGAGAAATAATGCAGCTCACTATCGAAAATCTGAATTTGAGTTTTGGCGATCAACCGGTACTGCATGATGTGTCGCTGCATCTCGAGCAAGGCCAAATCGGCTGCCTGCTTGGCAGCAGCGGCTGCGGCAAAACCACCCTGCTCAGAGCGGTTGCAGGCTTCGAACAACCCGATAGCGGGCTGATAGTGGCAGGTGGCCTGCCACTCAACGCAACGGGCCGGATCGTAGCGCCTCATCTGCGCAATATCGGCATGGTATTTCAGGACTACAGCCTGTTCCCTCACATGCCTGTTGCGGCTAATGTGCAATTTGGCCTGCGCGACATGAACCGTGCACAGCGAAGTACCCGCGCCGCCGAAGTATTAGAAATGGTTGGTCTGGCCGACTACGGCAAGCGCTATCCACATGAACTTTCCGGCGGCCAGCAACAGCGCATTGCGCTGGCTCGTGCGCTCGCTCCAAACCCGGGCTTACTGCTACTTGATGAACCGTTTAGCAACCTCGACGCCGAACTGCGCGAGCGACTCAGCACCGAAGTGCGCGATATTCTAAAAAGCTGCGACACCACTGCCCTACTCGTCACCCACGACCAATACGAAGCGTTTGCTATGGCCGATGAAATTGGCGTAATGGAGGGTGGCGAAATTCGCCAATGGAGTAGCGCTTACGAGATTTACCACAAACCCGAAACCCGCTTTGTGGCCAACTTTATCGGCGACAGTACCTGGCTACATGGAACTATCCGGGCTGATGGTCGCATTGATAGCGAACTCGGCATCTTGCCTAAACCTCGTGACGGAAGTTTTGTAACCGGCCAAGGCGTAGAAGTTTTATTGCGCCCTGACGACCTGCAGCACGATGACGCCAGCGCCTTGCAAATGGCCGTGCAGAAAAAAGCCTTTCGCGGTGCCGATATTCTCTACACCCTCGAACTACCCGGCGGCGAAACCACAAAATCGCTGGTGCCCAGCCATCACAACCATCGTATTAACGAAGCGATAGGAATTCGGCTGGAAATGGATCACGTAATAGCCTTCCCAGCCTAGCTATTGGCCGGTACTACTCGCCCGAATTTTTAGCCTGCGCTTTTCGTCGCTGCCGGAAAAACGCCCGCAGCTGCTCACTGCATTCGTCGGCTAACAAACCGCCTTCTATAGCCATTCGGTGGGTCTGCGGGATGTCAGTGAATACATTCGCCACCGACCCCGCCACACCGGTTTTCGGGTCGAAGGCACCGAACACCAAACGCTCGGTACGAGCGTGCAACATTGCGCCGGAGCACATAATGCACGGTTCCAGGGTGACATAGAGGGTGGTACCCGGCAGCCGGTAATTTTGCTCGTTACCCGCTGCAGCTCGCAGCGCAGCCATTTCAGCGTGAGCACTGGGGTCGTGCATTTCAATCGGCGCATTTCGGCCGGTACCTATCACCCTGCCATCACGAACAACCACCGCTCCGACCGGCACTTCGCCAGCCTCTGCAGCCTCTGCGGCCAGCGCCATGGCTTGCCGCATAAAGTGTTCATCTTCGCCAGTAAAACTCATGCTAAAGCCAACCGGGTTACGTGATCATTCCCACTCAATAGTTGCTGGCGGCTTGCCGGAGATGTCATAAACCACCCGCGAAATTCCATCGATTTCGTTAATGATGCGGCGTGAGCATAACTCTAAAAAATCATAAGGCAGATGCGCCCAGCGAGCAGTCATAAAGTCGATGGTTTCGACTGCACGCAGACTGACGACCCAATCATATTTACGACCGTCGCCCATAACGCCAACCGATTTCACTGGCAGGAACACCACGAATGCTTGGCTGGTTTTATCGTAAAGGTCATGAGCTAGCAGCTCTTCAATAAAGATTGCGTCGGCTTTACGCAGCAGCTCAGCGTATTCCCATTTCACTTCACCAAGAATTCGCACCGCGAGGCCCGGGCCGGGGAATGGGTGGCGCATAACCATTTCTTTTGGCAGACCGAGCGTTACGCCAATTTTGCGGACTTCGTCTTTAAACAGTTCCCGCAGCGGTTCAACCAGTTCAAATTCGAGGTCGTCCGGCAGGCCGCCGACGTTATGATGGGATTTAATGACATGCGCTTTGCCGGAGCGGGTACCGGCGGATTCAACCACGTCGGGATAAATCGTGCCCTGAGCTAACCACTTGATGCCATCAGCGGCCAGTTCACGAGCCTGGGTGCTGAACTCATCAATAAACAGTTTGCCGATGATCTTGCGCTTTTTCTCGGGGTCCGCTTCGCCAGCCAGTTCGTTAAAGAAGCGATCTTTGGCATTCACCCGAATAACCTTTACGCCCATATTATCGGCGAAGGTTTTCATCACCTGGTCGCCCTCACCTAAGCGCAGCAAACCGTGATCGACAAATACGCAGGTGAGTTTGTCGCCGATGGCTTTATGGAGCAGTGCAGCCAATACTGAAGAATCAACACCGCCGGAGAGCCCCAGCATCACTTCATCATCACCGACTTGGTCGCGCAGAGCCAGAACCGCATCGTCGACAATATTGCCCGCCGTCCAAAGCGCATCGCAGCCGCAAATTTCGCGACAGAAGCGCTCTAAAACCCGCTGACCTTGCAAGGTATGGGTCACTTCAGGGTGGAATTGCAACGCATAATAACCACGCTCTTCGTCGGCCATTCCGGCCATTGGTGCGCTCGGTGTGCTGGCGATGCACTTAAAACCCCCAGGTAGTTTGGCAACACGGTCGCCGTGGCTCATCCACACATCGAGCACGCCATGACCTTCGCTGTTGATGTGATCCTGTATGTCTTTCAGCAGTTTGGAATGCCCACGGGCGCGCACCTGCGCATAGCCAAATTCGCGATGGTCCGATATTTCAACTTCGCCGCCTAACTGCTGCGCCATCGTTTGCATGCCATAACAAATACCCAGCACTGGCACGGCCATGTCGAACAGGCACTGTGGCGCCTTCGGGCCATCTTCTACGGTGGTGCTTTCCGGGCCGCCGGAGAAGATGACACCTTTCGGCGCGAACTCAACAAATTCATTGTCGTCTGCATCGTAGGGCAGGATTTCGCAATAGATCCCGATTTCACGAACGCGACGAGCAATAAGCTGGGTGTACTGCGAGCCGAAATCGACGATAAGGATGCGGTCGGCGTGGATATTCTGAGTCATAGACAATAATCTTTAGTTGGCAGTTTATTCCGAGAACAAACCGTAGCCGCTGTAGGGCGGGCTATAGAAGGTGTCGCAAAAGTTAACTCCCGACACAGAGCTCCCCATAACCGTTCAGCCTGAGCTAGTCGAAGGCCCGTAGCATGCACTTCGACAGGCTCAGCGCGAACGGATTTTTGCGAATTTCGATGTTTACGTGAAAACTGAAATACTTTAACAACACCCTCTAAAGCCCGCCCTACAGCCAAAGGCTAATCAATGCGGTAATTCGGCGCTTCCTTGGTAATGCTCACATCGTGCACATGCGATTCACGCATGCCCGCACCGGTGATACGCACAAACTCTGGCTTGCTACGCATTTCTGCAATATCACGACAGCCGGTGTAGCCCATACTGGAACGCACACCACCGAGTAGCTGGTGAGTAATTGCCACCATGCTGCCCTTATACGGTACCCGGCCCTCAATGCCTTCCGGCACTAGCTTCTCGGCATCGGCAGTGTCGTCCTGAAAATAACGGTCGGAGCTGCCATCGGCTTGCGACATTGCGCCAACCGACCCCATTCCACGATAACTCTTATAAGAGCGGCCCTTGTACAGCTCCACTTCGCCGGGAGCCTCTTCGGTACCCGCCAGCAAACTGCCTAGCATTACCACTGAGGCACCAGCAGCAATCGCTTTGGCAATGTCACCTGAGTAGCGAATGCCACCATCAGCGATTACCGGCACGTCGGTATCAGTCAGCTCCAACGCCACATTGGATACCGCTGAAATTTGCGGTACGCCAACCCCCGCAACGATGCGAGTGGTGCAAATTGAACCCGGGCCAATGCCAACTTTCACACCATCAGCACCGGCATCGACCAGCGCACGGGCGGCAGCAGCAGTAGCAATATTGCCACCGATGACCTGCAAGTCCGGGTACTGCTTTTTGGTATCGCGAACACGTTCAATTACGCCTAGGGAGTGGCCGTGAGCGGTATCGACAACAACAATGTCGACGCCGGCATCAACCAGTGCAGCGATTCGCTCACCGGTATCAGCGCCAGTACCCACCGCCGCAGCAACCCGCAGGCTACCAAGCTCGTCTTTACAAGCCTGCGGGAAGTCGACCGCTTTCTGAATATCTTTAACGGTAATCATGCCGGTGAGCTGGAACTTATCGTTCACCACCAACACTTTTTCGATGCGGTGCTCGTGCATTACTGCCAGCGCGCCCTGCTTGTCAAAATCCTCACCGACGGTCACCAATTTGTTCTTTGGTGTCATTACTTCAGTAATTGGCTGGTCGAGATTGGTTTCAAAGCGAAGGTCACGAGAGGTGACAATACCGACCAGTTCGCCGGTCGGGCCAACAACCGGTACACCCGAAATATTGCGCTTGCGGGTTAGTTCCATCACGTCACGCACGGTCGCGTCAGGCGTGGTGGTGAAGGGGTCGCGGATAACACCCGATTCGAATTTCTTCACCCGCTTCACTTCGCGGGCCTGAGCTTCGATCGTCATGTTTTTGTGAATGACACCAATGCCACCTTCTTGCGCTATGGCAATGGCAAGGCGTGATTCGGTAACGGTATCCATCGCCGCTGAAACCAGCGGAATGTTGAGCGCGATGCCGCGCGTAATTCGGGTTTGCAGCGAGACTTCACGCGGCAGAACATCAGAAAAAGCGGGCGTAAGCAGCACATCGTCAAAGGTGAGTGCTTCCTGAACTATTCGCATTGCTGTCTCCGGGGCAGGTTCGGTGCGGCGGAAGCCGTAGCCGATGGTGAGAAGCCGCGCGATTGTACAGATTTAACCACTACGCATCCAGCAACCATCCAGTTCCGGCCCTGCCGCTGGTATGCTGTGCCAATGGCATTAACCGAATTCAAACCAGACCCAACAGGCGCGCCGAAGAAGCCTTGGCGCGATGTGTACAGCGTAACGCGCCTGAACCGTGAGGTTCGCGGCCTGCTGGAAGCGGGTTTCCCGCCGCTGTGGATAGAGGCAGAAATATCCAACCTCGCACGGCCGGCTTCCGGCCACCTGTACTTTTCGTTGAAAGACAAAAAAGCTCAGGCGCGCTGCGCAATGTTTAAAGGCAGCACCTACAATATGCGCTTTGAGCCGGCCAACGGCCAACAAGTGTTAGTTCAGGCACGGGTAGGATTGTACGAACAGCGTGGTGAATTCCAGCTGGTGGTTGAGCACATGGAACCGGCAGGCGCCGGCGCATTGCAACGGGCTTTTGAGGAGCTGAAAGCTAAGCTGGATGCCGAGGGGCTGTTCGCCAGCAGTCTTAAAAAGCCACTACCCACTATTCCGCGCAGTATCGGCGTGGTGACTTCGCCAACCGGTGCCGCTATCCGCGACATACTGGCCGTGTTGCGCCGCCGCTTCCCGGCGACACCTGTCACTATTTACCCCGTGCCGGTTCAGGGTGAAGGCTCGGCACAAAAAATTGCCAACGCTATTGATACGGCTGATGAACGTGGCGATTGTGATGTATTAATCGTCGCTCGTGGCGGTGGCTCACTGGAAGATTTATGGGCTTTTAATGAAGAAGCTGTCGCCCGCGCGATATACCGCTGCGAGCTACCGGTGATCAGCGGCGTCGGCCACGAAGTTGATATCTCCATCGCCGATTTTTGTGCCGATCTGCGTGCCGCGACACCGTCCGCTGCGGCTGAAGCAGCCGTGCCTGACCATCAAGCCTGGCTAGAACGCTTCGCCGTGCTAAATCGCCGCCAACACGGTGCAATGGAGCGCGCGCTGCGCAATTTACAGCAGCGCCATGACCAACTCACGCTGCGGCTGAACCGCCAGCACCCACAACGCCGCCTCAGCGAGTTAGAGCAAAAAATGGCCGGTTTTCAGCAGCGACTGAAACTGGCGCAAGAACGCAGAATAGCTGCCGCAAAAACTACCCTTAAGCAACAACAACAGCGGCTACTCGCCCAACACCCGGTGGCGGCCATTGAGCGCACCAATGAACGCTGCAGCGCCTTACAACAGCGACTTATTCGCGCTCAGCGGCAGCGAATCACCAGCTATCGGCTGCAACTAAAACCACTACCGTCGCAGCTGCAACACTATTGGCAACAACAGCAGCATAGCGCCGCGCAGCGGCTGGCAAACAATAGCCAGCGGCTTCATGCCCTCAGCCCACTGGCTACCTTGGCGCGCGGCTATGCGATTGCCAGAGATAGCTCGAATGGATTGGTTACCGACCCAGCACAGGTACAAGCCGGTGACCGCTTGCAGCTCCAGCTGCGAAGCGGGCAGCTCGGCTGCGTGGTGGAAAGTCGTAACGAGCCGCAGTTCGATTTACTGGGAGCGCCTGATGAGACTTAGCGCGCTCGGCTTACTACTGGCCGTAGTACCGGTTTTATTGCCTACTCCATCACACAGCCAAGCTGGCGACGAATGGTTTGAGGACCTACCTACCGAAGCTCTGATTCCCGGCGGAGTAGCGGTAATGCCACTCGCCAATGGCGATGCGCCAAAACCGTCACTGCGATTCAACAATAAACCAGCACTGACGGTACATCGCAACGGCCTATGGTACGGAATTGTTGGCTTACCACTCGACGTGGATACCGGCGAGCAACTCGTCAATTTAGACGGTGCAATGATGTTGCTGGAGGTAGAAAAAAAAGACTACCCGCGCAGCAATATTAACGTAACCAATAGCGCCACCGTTCGACCAAGCAACGCCCAGCAAGCCCGGATTAACCGCGAACGCGACGAGCTATACGTAGCTCTTGACACTTATAGCGAAGCAGAACCCAGCCTTTTGAAAATGCAACCGCCGGTAGCCGGACGCTTTACCAGCGTGTTCGGCAAACGCCGTTACTACAACGGCCAAAGCGAGCCAAAAACCCATACCGGGCTGGACATTGCTGCGCCGACCGGCACACCGGTAGTCGCACCATCTCCCGCTTCAGTCGCGCTCGTCGCCGACCGCTTTATTACCGGCAATACCGTCGTGCTCGATCACGGTAGCGGCATGCTGTCGATGTACTGCCACTTGAGCGACACCGATGTAGCGGTGGGCGATACGTTAAAAACCGGTGGCAAGCTCGGCGAAGTTGGCGCAACGGGTCGGGTTACCGGCCCTCATTTACACTGGTCTATATGGCTGAATGGCACATGGGTGGAGCCGGAGCTGTTTCTGTATCACCAATCAACGCACTAACGGCTGAAGATCGACACCATTAGCGCAGCCATTTTAAAACGACTGACTGGATTGTTTCGCCACCAGCGGGAACTCAATCTCGAGGCGATCTAATACGGTCCGCAGCTCGACCAGGCCATCGCGACGAAACAGTTTTTCGCCGCCTTGCCAGAACTCACTTTCGATTTCCAAACAGTGCTGACGAGCTGCTTCTAACTGTTCATCATGGCGAAAAGGCACGCTGGTTTTTAGATTCCACTCGTCCGCAGTAGCTTCATTCGCCAGCGTCCGTCTCAACAACTCAATTAAATCTTTGGCTTCAAGGCGATAGCGAGGAGTGCGCGCCAACATCAATACGGTGAACACGACCGCCATCAGCACGGTTACCAGCAGCACGGTAATTAGGAAAATCATAGTTTTAAAGTGTAACCGCAGAGTTCACGAACGGCATAGAGTTATTACAGACAAGGGCTTAGATACCACGAATGGACGCGGTCAGCCCCCCGGCTCCATCCAGAACCAATTGCGCACCGTGTAATTCAGCGACGGCTTTCACCATACTCAGCCCCAAACCCACTCCCGGTGAGCTACGACTTTCTTCAAGGCGCTGAAACCGTTGTTGCACCCGTTCAATATCCACAGCGGGAATACCCGGTCCCTGATCGATGATACGAAAGGTTGCCCCGCCGCTTTCGCTACTGAGTTGTAGCGTTATCTGACTACGGGCCGGCGCGTACTTATGGGCGTTATCGAGTAAATTAGCAACCGCCTGAAATAACAAATCCCGATCACCAATTGCTAAAACTCCGGGGCTGATTTCAAGCCTCAACGACTGTCCGGCGTCATCCAACACCGGCTCATATAGTTCTGCCACGTCGTGCGCCATGGCGCTTAAATCAACCTGCGCAAAACCAGCCCGTCGCTCGCCCGCCTCAATTCGGGCAATTCGGAGCAAGGCACTAAACGTGTCGAGCAGCTGGTCGGCCTCTCTTAGCGCAGCATGTTTAGCATCGCTATCATCTACCGACTCCAGGGTACTTCGCAGCCTCGAAAGCGGGGTGCGTAAATCGTGCGCGATATTATCAGCGACTCGGCGCACATCGCCCACCGCTGCTTCAATACGACCCAGCATGGCATTGATGTTGCCGGCCAAAGCGTCGAATTCGTCGTGCGTATCATCACGCGGTATTCGCTGATTCAATTCGCCGGCCATTACCTGCCGACAGGCATTATTAATACGCTCAATACGGCGTGAGATACGTCGACTGAAATACCAACCACCGAGCACCGCCAGCACGGCAGTGAGCGCCATGCCCATCAACAAGCCGTTTCGCAATCGATGAGCAAGATCATTCAGCTGTTCCAGATCCCGGCCAACCAATAAACGAAAGCCACCCTGCAACGCGAATGGCCGCGCTAATGCTTTGTACGTTGTTCTGGATGACTTGCCGCTCTCCTCCGGCTCAATACCGAGATCAAATGTCAGCCAGCCATCACTTGCGACAATGGCATCCGCGGGCCAGCCACTGAGGTTGCCCGCCAGCGGTGAACCGTTACGATTTGCCAACAGGTATAGCTCAGGACTGGTAGTCCGGGCGTTCACCCGGCGATCAATCAACTCCTGCAAACCGGGCGCACCGAAGCGCTGATACTGTTCCGAGAGTGCGGTAATGTCAGCCTGAATAGCCGTGCGGATTTGCTGCTGAGCGAAGCTCACCGTACCCGCGTAGAGGCCCGCAAACAGTAATAAAACCGAGGCTGTAAATAGCAGCGTGTAGCCCAGCGCGAGTCGGAAAGTAGTACTGCGCGGGTTGGCCTTTTTGAACTGTGCTGCCACGTGACTAATCAGCCTCTCGCAACGAATAACCCGCACCACGCACGGTATGCAACAGAGGCTGGTCGAACTCCTTATCGATCTTGCCTCGCAAACGGCTGACATGAACGTCAATCACATTAGTCTGGGGGTCAAAATGATAATCCCAAACGTTTTCCAACAGCATAGTGCGGGTTACGACCTGCCCGGCATGGCGAAGCAAATATTCGAGCAAGCGGAATTCCCGCGGCTGTAGATCGATCCGCTTACCCGCCCGACTGACTTTTCGACGCACGGTGTCCATTTCTAAATCAGCAATCCGCAGTTGAGTGTCGGCGGCGCTGCTATCGGCCCGACGGGCGAGCACTTCGATGCGGGCCAACAGCTCACTGAAAGCGAACGGCTTAGCCAAATAATCGTCGCCACCGGCTCTTAGCCCATCAACTTTATCGTTCACTTCGGCCAGTGCGCTTAAAAATAATACCGGCGCGGTTTTCCCTGCTGCACGTAGTGAGCGAACCAGCGACAGGCCATCCAGCTCAGGCAACATGCGGTCAACCACCAGCACGTCAAAATCCTGTTCCAAAGCCATAAACAGGCCGTCTTTACCGTCACTGCTACTCTCAGCGTTATGCCCGGCCTCTTGCAGACCTTTAACGATAAATTCAGCGGTTTTGGGATCGTCTTCGATAACCAGCAAACGCATGGTGTGCTCTCTGTAAGTTTAGAGGTAGTGCGACCGATAAAGGTCGATGAAATTCCCACGATGTTTTTTGCAGCATACCGAAACCCGACTAGCGACAATTACTAACAGAGCCGCTATCCTCTCCGGTTAATGGATACCAACAAACTAAAAGCCAGCGCGCTGGCGACCATCGACATAGAACTGGCGGCCATTCAGGCGCTCCCAAACCGAATTGATGACGCTTTCCTGAAAGCTTGTGGGCTGCTGCTCAATTGTCAGGGCCGTGCGGTAGTGACCGGCATGGGTAAAAGCGGCCACATTGGCAGCAAGTTGGCGGCTACCCTCGCGAGTACCGGCACGCCAGCGTTTTTTGTTCACCCGGGTGAAGCCAGCCACGGTGACCTGGGCATGATTACTGCTCAAGACGTGGTTATCGGCATATCGTACTCCGGCAATACCGCTGAGCTTAACGCCATTTTGCCATTGATAAAGCGCATGAACGCGCCACTGATTGCGATGACGGGTGGCCTGGACTCGCCGCTGGGCAAGGCCGCTGACGCCATCCTGGACTGCAAGGTTGATAAAGAGGCTTGCCCGCATAATCTCGCACCAACCGCCAGCACCACTGCAACATTGGTAATGGGCGATGCGCTGGCGATGGCCTTACTGGAAGCCCGCGGCTTTACCGCTGAAGACTTCGCTTTCTCGCATCCCGGCGGCAGCCTCGGCCGTAAACTCTTGCTTAAAGTCAGCGATGTAATGCACACCGGCGAAGCCATTCCCCGGGTCGCTCCGGACGCATTATTTAGCGCTGCATTAGTTGAAATGTCGAGCAAGGCGTTAGGCATGACCGCGATTGTTAATGACGACAACTCCGTCGCCGGTATTTTCACTGACGGCGATTTACGCCGCGCGCTAACCCGCAGCGAAGATATTCGTAGTTTGGAAATTGGCGATCTGGTTAGTAACGGCTGTAAAACCATAGCGGCCGATAGCCTCGCTGCGGCAGCAGTGCACCTAATGCAGAGCAATGCCATTAGCGCGCTACTCGTCACCGATGACTCAGGCAAGCTGGTCGGTGCGTTAAACATGCACGATTTACTACGCGCCGGAGTGGTGTAATGAGTCCCGAACAATCGAACAAACTGTGGTCGCAAGAGATGCTGCAGCGGGCCACTAAGGTAAAATTGGCAATTTTTGACGTCGACGGCATTTTCACCGACGGTCGCCTGTACTTTTCGCCAGAAGGCGATGAGATGAAGGTGTTCCATGTCCGTGATGGCTTCGGTATTAAAGCCATCCAGCAAGCCGGTATCGAGGTAGCTATCATCAGCGGCCGCAAAGGCCCGGCGGTAACGAAGCGGATGCAGTCGCTGGGCGTCGAACATGTTTATCAAGGCTTCGAAGACAAGCTACCGATCTACCAACAATTGCTCGCTAAACTTGGCCTGACCCCGGAACAAACCAGCTACATGGGCGACGACGTGCCGGACATTCCGGTGCTACATGTCTGCGGCCTGCCGATTACGGTGGCCGATGCTCATCACTCGGTAGTGCCGCACGCGCTATACGTCACACCACAAGGTGGTGGGCAAGGCGCTGTGCGACAAGCCTGTGAACTCCTGCTAGCAGCACAGGACTAAGCCACCACAATGTTTATCTTCAACAATCGCTATATCCGTTGGCTGTTACTCGCATTATGCGCCGTCGCAGTACTATGGCTGTGGCAACAGCAGTTTAAGAAGGCGATGCCGGCGCAAGCCGTTGAGTCGCCCGGAGTTGACTACTCTCTGAGCGACATCCGGCTTCGCCAGCACGCCGACGATGGCAGCGCGCGGTTCATTATTGCTGCAAATAGCATCGAACATCTGCCGGTTAAGTCGGTCTATGAACTGAACGCGCTAAAGCTCGACTGGCTGCCGGAAACCTCCAGTCACTGGAAAGTTGATGCCAAAAGCGGCGTTATGAACGAAGCCCGCGACGACTTACAGCTGCAAAACGGTATTATTGCCATCCACGAAGCTGATAACGGCGACGTTCAGGTCAATACCGATTCATTGCGAGTGTTGCCTAACCAGCAGCAGGCGGAAACAGAGTCGCCAGTTACCATCGTATTTGCGCTGGGTGAGGCTGCGGCCGATGGCGCATTAATTGATATAGAACGCTCAACGGTAGAACTGCGACGCAATGTAAAAGCGCGCTACTACCCCGATGGGCGCCCGTCGCAATAGCGACACCGAGTGAGAGTTATGAAAAAACTAAACAAAAATAGCAGCTTTCTAGTTGTAGCCCTGCTGACACTGCTAAGCGCGGCCGCGCAGGCGCAGCAAACCGACCTGTCGCAGCCGATTAATATTGATGCCGACCGTGCCGAAGTGGATTACCAGGCCAACACCAGCCGTTACTCCGGCAATGTTGAGCTCCGCCAGGGCAGCATTCGTGTTCGCGCCGATGAAGTGCTGTTAAGCAAAGCAGGTGCGGGCCGCATTAGCGCCCGCCTCAGCGGCTCACCCGCAACCTATAACCAAACTCTGGACGACGGCACGCCGGTATCAGCCAGCGCCAGCGGCATTGTTTATGGCGCACAGGCCAACATGATTGAGCTAAACGGTAACGCCCGAATTACCCGCGGCGCAGACAAAGTAGCGGCGCAAAACATTAGCTACAACATCGCAACAGGCCGCACAGTCGGCAGCGGTCGCGTGTCAGTAACCATCACCCCACCCGCCGCCAGCAACTAGCAGCCATTCGAATAACCATGCCGACAACCATTAATGAGTAGCTCGCTCCGCGCGGAAAGCCTGCGCAAAAGTTATCGCTCCCGCAAAGTCGTGAGCAACGTCAGCCTTACCGTAAATAGTGGCGAAATCGTTGGTCTGCTCGGGCCGAACGGTGCCGGTAAAACTACCTCGTTTTATATGGTGGTGGGCTTAGTAAAGCCCGATGGCGGCACCGTGACGCTAGACGGCGAAGACCTTACTGCATTGCCGATGCACGAACGCGCACGACGCGGCGTCGGCTACCTTCCTCAGGAAGCCTCAGTATTCCGCAAGCTATCGGTTACCGACAATATTCTGAGCGTGCTGCAACTCCGTTCCGATCTCAAAAATCCCGACGAACGCGAGAGCATTCTGGAAGATTTGCTCGAAGAACTACATATCGGCCATATTCGCAAAAGCCTGGGCATCAGCCTGTCGGGTGGCGAACGCCGCCGCGTAGAGATAGCCCGCGCCCTGGCGGCCAACCCCCGATTCATTTTGCTCGACGAGCCATTTGCTGGTGTTGATCCGATTTCGGTCATCGACATTCAACGCATTATCGAGCATCTGAAGCACCGCAATATCGGTGTACTTATTACCGACCACAACGTTCGCGAAACGCTCGGCATTTGTGAACGGGCCTACATAATGGCGGCTGGTGAAGTTATTGCCGCTGGTTCGGCAGACGACGTACTGGCCAATGACGAAGTTCGTCGGGTT
>CAJQNE010000535.1 GCA_905479545.1 uncultured Gammaproteobacteria bacterium
TACAAACGCGACTTTATGCCAATGCAGCTATTTGATGGTCAGCGCTGGAACGACTACATGGCCGACGACGAGCTGCCCGCTGAGCGTCAGGTGTAGGCGCAGATAATCCGCGCCGCTCAACAAACCGGATGTTACTAAGCGCTCTACTGGTAAACTCACGGCTTTACCGGTTTACCCAACTAACGAGTTAATTTATGGAATGGCTGTTTACGCCTGAAGCCCTTATTGCCCTTGCCACGCTTACCGCGTTAGAAATTGTGCTGGGCATCGACAATATTATTTTTATCTCGATACTGGCGGGCAAACTGCCGCCGGAACAGCAAGCAAAAGCCCGCTTTCTCGGGCTGGCATTTGCGATGATTACCCGGCTCGCCCTGCTATTTTCAATCACTTGGGTAATGCAGCTGACTAACGAGTTATTTTCAGTATTTGGCAAAGGCTTTTCCGGGCGCGATTTGATTTTGCTCTCTGGCGGCTTGTTCCTGCTCTATAAAAGCACCCGCGAGATTCATGAAAAACTAGAGGGTGATGCAAACGAAGGTCAGCAAGCTGGAAAAGCCCATTCATTTGCAATGACTATCATCCAGATCGGCATACTCGACATCGTATTCTCACTGGACTCAGTGATCACCGCGGTCGGCATGACCGACCAGCTTGGCATTATGGTTATCGCAGTTATTATCGCTGTCGTTTTTATGATGGTATTTGCTGGCAAGGTCAGTGCTTTTGTTGACGATCACCCGACGATCAAAATCCTGGCGCTGAGCTTCCTGATAATGATCGGTGCGATGCTGGTGGCCGAATCCATGCACTTCCATGTCCCGAAAGGCTATATCTACTTTGCAATGGCATTCTCGGTTGCGGTCGAGATGTTGAATATCCGGATGCATAAGAAACGTGACCCGGTGCAGCTGCACCGGAATGATCCTTTTTAGCGGTCTTAACCACAGATTTCACAGATTAAGGGATTAAAAGCCGTTTCGTTTTGCCTCTAAGCTTAATAGGAGGTCGCTGAACTGGGTGACTTCCTAATAAAAAACGCCAGTCGCCACAAATGGTGCATTTATCCAAATTCACCCTAAGGGAATGACATTTTCATCTGTGCAATCTACGAAATCTGTGGTTCCTCAAAAAAAAGCCCGCTCTGTTAGAGCGGGCTTTTATCGATCAGAATACTACTTAAAACGCATCAACGGCCATCGACATCATGGTGCCACAACCCGCCTCAACACGAGCACGCAGCATGGTGCGTTCCGTAGCATAGTGTTCCATATAGAACTTACCGACAATGAGTTTACTACCATAAAAGTCTTTCTCATCGGTGCCGGCAGCTAATGCATCCTTAGCAACCCGAACCATTCTTACCCACATATAGCCAGTCGCAACAATAGCGAAAAGACGACAGTACGCCACCGAAGCTGAGCCAACGTTATCGGCGTTTTCCATGGCGTTATTCATAAACCATTCGGTTGAAGCTTGCAGGTCCGCCAACGCAGCTTGCATCGGCTCAACGTAAGCCTTCATATCGTCATTGTCTTCTTCGGCTTTTAGGCCCTTGTACACTTCCTTCATAAAGGTAGTGAGGCCACGACCGCCGTTCAGGGCGAGTTTACGGCCAACAAGGTCCAACGCCTGAATACCGTTAGTCCCTTCGTATAACTGGCTGATGCGCGCATCACGAACTAACTGCTCTACGCCCCACTCTGCAATATAGCCGTGGCCACCGTAAACCTGCATCGCGGTACTGGCGTGAGTGGTACCTTCGTCGGTGAAAAATGCCTTAGCTACCGGCGTTAACAGACCCAGCAGATCTTCCGCACGTTCTTTTTCTGCTTCGTCCGGATGACGCTCAGAGATATCCAACAACATGCCTGCCCAGCAACCGAGTGCACGAGCACCCTCGGTAAAGCTGCGCATAGTGAGCAACATGCGACGGACATCAGGGTGATGAATGATCGGATCTGCAGGCTTCTCCGGCGCTTTTGTACCGGTTAATGAGCGCCCCTGTGTACGGTCTTTGGCGTATTCAACCGCATACTGATAGGCGATTTCAGCCGCACCGAGGCCTTCGTAAGCAACGCCCAAGCGAGCGGCGTTCATCATGGTGAACATCGCCCGTAGGCCTTTATGCGGTTCGCCGCAGAGAAAACCCGTCGCGTTTTCGTAGTTCATTACACAAGTGGCTGAGCCTTTTATGCCCATCTTGTGTTCAATCGACGTACATTTCAGTGAGTTACGCTCACCCAGCGAGCCATCCGAATTCACCATAAACTTCGGCACGATAAACAGCGAAATACCTTTGGTGCCAGGAGGGGCATCAGGCAGCTTGGCCAGTACCAGGTGAATAATATTCTCGCTCATTTCATGCTCACCGGCAGAAATGAAAATTTTCTCGCCACTAACGGCATAGCTGCCATCGGCATTTGGCTCAGCTTTAGTGCGAATAATGCCTAAGTCAGTACCGGCATGGCCTTCAGTAAGGTTCATGGTACCGGTCCATTCACCGGTGGTGAGTTTCGGCAAGTACGTTTGCTTCATTTCCTCACTAGCCCACACAGTGAGCGAGCTCATAGCGCCATGGCTCAGGCCCGGATACATCGCCAGCGAGTGGTTAGTCGCAGAAAACAGCTCACCGACCATTTTGCTGAGCATTTCCGGCATTCCCTGGCCACCGTACTCGGGATCAGCAGCGAGACTACTCCAGCCAGACTCGGTGTAAGCCTTATAGGCTTCAGTAAAGCCCGCTGGCACAGTCACTTTGCCATCTTCTAGCTTACAGCCCTCTTCATCGCCAGAGCGATTCAGCGGATGAAACACTTCATCGGCCATGCGGCCCGCTTCTTCGAAAATTGCCGCAATAGTATCGGGGTCTGCGTCTTCAAAACCTAAGGCTTCGCGATAGTCCTCGAATTTATGCAGTTCATTGGCGACAAAAGTCAGGTCACGAACCGGAGATGTAAATCCTGGCATTGTGTGGGCTCCATTATAAAAATATCACCGGCAAAACAGCCGGTAGTGCTAAAAAATAAGAATTAAAATGCGGTAGACGCTATGAATATATCCCCAACAATAACCGGCGCGTTATTGTCAATGCGTCTGACTTTTGACAGCCATAATCTGTGCTACCAGGCCGTGGTCAAGCTAACAACAAGTCTGCCATATATTTCGTTAGGATAATTAAAAAACCGCCCAATTAGGCGGTCTGATATCACGAAATGGATCGATTAGCAGCTAAGTGGCAATCGGTAGCCCTGCTCGGGCCCAACCTGAGTATCCACCGGGCCATAGGTAATACACATTGTTGTAACCCTCGCTGCGTAATTGCTTGGCCGCACGACGAGCGCGGTCGCCAGCTTCGCAAAACGTGACCAGTATGTCCGTTGTTGCTGGCTTTGGTAGAACATGGTCCAATTTTGCAGCATTGGCAAACATCGCACGACGAACACTTCCCCGCGACCACTCACCCGGGCTGCGGACGTCAATAAACACCGCACCTTCTTTGTAGAGTTGATATGCGCTCTGCATATCAACTGCCGCTACTTCATCCTCCTCATACCAGCCCAAAACCACGACATAAACCAGTCCGTAAGTCCGTAGTGCCTGAGCTTTGGCCCGAAGGAATAAATTTGTCCCGAATAAAGTCATCGTTGTCGCGTCCATTGCTTACCGAAGCACACTTGCACCGTTAGCTTACCCACAAGTATGTAAAATTCTGCGACAATTTCAAGAAAAACATTCATATTTGAACAAAACCGCTCAAATACAGCCTCACTGCCGACATCTTAAGATAGTAACATTACTTATGATGTTTGTTGACAGCTCCCGTCGTTAAAACGCGCCGGAGAATAACTGCATTCGGGGTTATGACAAGAGCGACGTTAACTCGGCGTCTTTTTCGGTCCATAACTCTGAGACCCAAGTCTGGAAATTAGCCTTGTACTCAGGGTCAGTTTGATAGCCACCACGCAGAAATTCAGCCGGTATTTCATGCTCATGGATACGAACCGTAATTGCCAGCACCCGGCCGCAGAGGAAGTCCCAAAGTTCGCCCACACCTTTTGGGTAAGCAATGGTTACACTGAGGAGAGAGTGCAGCTGGTCACCCATGGCGCCGACGGCAAATGCCAGCCCTCCCGCTTTAGGAATTAACAAGTGCTTGTACGGCGATTGCTGCTTTGCGTGAAGAGGCGCTTTGAATCGGGTGCCTTCGAGGAAATTCAGAATTGCGACCGGTTTGCCACGGAAGTTATCACAGGCCTTACGAGTGGTCTCCAGGTCCTTACCCCTCAGTTCAGGGTGCTTTTCCAAAAACTCTTTTGAGTGGCGCTTCATGAACGGAAAATCGAGCCCCCACCACGCCAGGCCAAGAATCGGCACGTACTTCAGCTGATCCTTGATAAAAAATCGTAAAAATGAAGTTTGGTCAGTCGTGGCTTCATAAAGCGCCATAATGTCGACCCAACTTTGATGGTTACTGGTAATCAAATAGCTACGTTCAGTACGCAGCTCGGGCTCAATCTGCACGTCCCATTCAATCGCCACCATAGCCCGCACGAACCAAAGGTTAATTCGCATCCAGGTTTCAGAAACCCACGCAACCACTGCGGCTCCGACATTGTCCAACGGCTTCACCTTAATCAGCCGTGCAATAAGCCTGAATAAGCAGGCAATAATAATCGGCACACCAAAAATAGTTGTATTGGTGATTAATACGATGGTAAGAAAAATCCCCGTTATGGTCGCGGGGAAATAGCGGCCGCAATGGGCCTGATTGTCTTGTTGGGTCATATTCACGCCGCAGCGGGCTCCGGGAAATGAATGAATTCGGCAACTAATAGCGCCGCAAAGTCTTTAGCAGCCAGATCATCGGCAACCGGCTTGTCGCGTTTTAGCAACTCAGCTTTGAGCGTGTCGAGAATGAAATCCAGGCTGAGATCATCTTTCGCTTCGCGCCACCGCAGGCGATCGGCCTCATCGGCGAAGCAATAGGCTTTCCATGAGATTGAGAAACGCATTTCCTGCCATTGATAGGTTTCAATCACATCTTCGCCATCCCGCAACTGCCATTGGCCTTTGCCTAACGGATGTAGCTTCATCCCCGGTTTGAATGGCGGCGGTTCGTGGCTTAACTGAGCCACCCTATCAACTCCATGAAACACGGTATCAGTATCAGTCAAAATGGCCGTATTAAATTGGGCCGGAACGGTTTCAGCTGCGCCGTTGGCGCCTTCCGGGTAATGAGCAAATTCGCCACCCTCGCAGTCGTGATACCAACTAACGGCGGTAGCAATCGGCATGCGCCACTCTTCGAACAGACCCGAGTGCTGCATTACAACTAATAGCCATTGCGGCATTATTTTGCGATTAGCACCACGAAACTCAGGAACGTCGGTATGCACCGCCAATTCCTGGCCGGGTAGCATAAGGTTTGCAAAAACAATCGCCGGTTCGATTATGGGTCGGTCAAACAACTGTTTAGAAGCTTCAACAAAGCCCTGATGGTTTAGAAACGGCTCGATGCCTTTAGCGAATATATTTTCGCCATAGGCGTAAGTTTCGCGAAAATAATTCGTGCGGCCTGCGGCAACCATTAAATCTTCTTTCTGACCTTTTCTACCGCCGGTATTGATAAAGTTCATTGCCGCATCAAAACGTTGCGGCAAGCCTTCGCCGATACCTTCATTGAGAGCCTCCTCGCTATACATGCCATGCGGACCAAAGTCCTCGCAAAGCTGAACCATACCGTGCGCCTCGGCATCGGTTAATAGCGGGTTAAAAATTTCAAATTTGTGCACGATATGCCCCATCGACCACTGCGTTTGTTAAGCAGTGTTATATAAATCAGTGCTCAATTGTTGCCGGTTGCAGCGCTAACTGCAACCGACAAATCACACAAGTACTGCCCTACCAGTATGTGCCGCGGAATAAACGAGAGAACACGAAGCCTTCCCGTGATGGTTTGCTCGATTCTTCGCCGCCGCGTGCTGCTTTCGACGACGGGAATAGCCGGAAACCCTGATTCAGAATCGTATCGTTTAATTTCGGCACCAGCGCGTAACTAATGGCCGCGGCCGTGCCCAGAGGAGACTTGATCGACTTCGGCCGGTTGATGACCGCCTCCACCAACATATCGGCGGCTTGATCCGGTGTTAACGTCGGCACGTAGTCATAAAGCTTCGTCGGTGCGATCATCGGCGTACGCACCAGCGGCATATAGATAGTCGTTATATCGATATCGTTGCCCTTCACTTCACCTGAAAGGCAACGAGAGAAGGCATCGAGCGCCGACTTACTGGCGACATAAGCGGAGAAGCGCGGCACATTGGTTAAACAACCAATAGAGGAAATATTAATGATATGACCGCCGTCACGCTCGACCATTGAAGGCAAAAGGCCCATGATCAGGCGAATACAGCCAAAGTAGTTAAGCTGCATAGTACGTTCGTAGTCGTGAAAACGCTCAGTAGCTTCAATCACCGCCCGACGAATCGAACGACCGGCGTTGTTGATCAATACATCGACGTGGCCGTGTTCGGCCAACACCCGTTCAACCAGGCCATCAATGGCTTGCATATCGTTAAGGTCGGTCGGATAAATATCCGCCGTGCCACCCAGGCTTTCTACCACTCGCTTAGTATCAACCAGCTTCTCTTCGCCACGGGCAACCAATAATAAGTGCGCTCCGCCTTTAGCCAACTTTTTCGACGTTGTAAAACCAATGCCACTTGAAGCACCGGTTATCAAAATAGTTTTACCCTCAACTTTACCCGGCAAGCGACGATCGATATCGACATCCAGGTCCATAAAGGTTTCCCAATAATTCCACAGGGTTTGCAGATAATCGGCCAACGGCGGGCAACTGACATTACTGCCCTGCAAGGCCTTTTGCGTGGCACTATCGTCAAAACTCGCCTGATTATCGATATAACCAAAAACCGATACCGGCATACCGGTGGCTTTAAAAAACAGTTTCTCTAGCGCACGAGTCGGCAGTTGTCCGTAAACACTGCGTACCAAACCAGCGGGAGCATCCAAAGGCACATCAAAACGTTGGTTAATTTCCGGGCCATGGGCGGCAGAAAACATCAGTTTCATCAGCTCGCCCACCGTCGGGTGGTCGCTCTGTACCAAGTGGAAGGCCTGACCATCAAGCCCGTCCTGATGGCTAAGTTCGTCCATCGCCTCCACCACATAATCGACCGGTGCCAGCGGCAGCTTGCCGCCCTCAATCATGAGTAGTGGTAACCATTTAGGTAAGGCATCACGCA
>CAJQNE010000536.1 GCA_905479545.1 uncultured Gammaproteobacteria bacterium
GGGTCTTGCAGGCGGCGGGCAATAGAAACCGCACCGCGTATCGACACATCCAATTCAGGAAATTCGCGGGCAGCTAAGGCCGAGGCCGAGTAAATCGACGCTCCCGCTTCGGAAACGATCACTTTTTGCAGCGCCGGCCGATTCAGCAAGGTTAACAACTCAGCGGCTAGCTGGTCAGTTTCCCGCGAGCCCGTACCGTTACCGATGGCTAACAGCGACACATCATGCTTGGTGACCAGTGCAGCCAACGTCTGCAGTGATTCGTTCCATTGCTTTTTAGGCACATGCGGGTAAATCGTTGCGGTATCAACAAGTTTGCCGGTGGCATCAACTACCGCAACTTTAACGCCGGTGCGGAGACCGGGGTCGAGCCCGAGCGTGGCACGCGGGCCGGCCGGAGCGGCGAGCAATAGGTCTTTCAGGTTATTGCCAAACACCCGGATAGCTTCGGCTTCGGCGGCCTCACGAAGCTTGCTGAGCAAATCCAGCTCAATTTTCAGGCCTAGCTTCACCTGCCAGCCCCAGCGAACTACCCCGGCCAGCCAGTCATCTGCTGCCCGACCTTCGTTACTAATCCCGAAGCGCTTAGCGATTTTTTGTTCGGCAATAGCGGCACCGGAATTTTCAGTGTCGACCAATTTCAGACTGATCCACAAAAAACTCTCGTTGCGGCCGCGGAATAGCGCCAGCGCCCGGTGCGACGGTATTTTGCTAATGGCTTCGTCGTACTCAAAATAGTCGCTGAACTTAGCGCCCTCCTGTTCCTTACCGGGCGCTACCTTGGCTTCGATTACACCGCGCTCCCAAGCCAGCTCACGCAGCTCTGCGAGCAACTCGGCGTTTTCAGCAAAGCGTTCCATCAGTATTTGCTTTGCACCGTCGAGCACCGCTTTATTGTCGTCAAACCCTTCACAGATATATTCGGCTGCGGCGGTTTCCGGGGTCGTGGTCGGGTCGTCTATCAGCAAGTCAGCCAACGGCTCGATGCCCGCTTCGCGGGCAATTTGCGCCTTGGTGCGACGTTTCTGTTTGTACGGAAGGTATAAATCTTCGAGGCGCTGCTTACTATCAGCGCCTTTAATGGCCATTTCCAGCTCGGCCGTCAACTTGCCCTGCTCGTCGATGCTTTTTAACACCGCTAAGCGGCGTTCTTCCAGCTCGCGTAAGTAATTCAGCCGCTCTTCCAGTTCGCGTAACTGCGTGTCGTCGAGGCCACCGGTCACTTCTTTTCGGTAGCGAGCGATAAACGGTACGGTGTCACCACCGTCCAGTAGCTCTATCGCGGCCTTTACTTGCGCCGGTTTGGCGGCAATATCAACGGCGATAATTTCGGCAATTTTGTTCAGGAGTTTGGCATCGCTGGGAGCGGTCATTCAGGTTCCGGTCATAGGAAAAATCACGGCGCGGAGGCTAGCATCGCTTGCCAACCAGAACCAAGGTAAAATGCCGCCCATGAGTGAGCACAGCAATGAAAAACCCGAACTTAAACTACCCGACTGCCCTAAGTGCGGCGGTAAGGTAGATACCACAGCGGCCATTGACGAGCAGGACCAGGTGATTATTATCGCCAGCTGTCAGGCCTGCCAGAGCGTTGCCAATGCAGTAGCTGAGGGTATTACGCCCGATATGCTGGACACGCCGAAGCCGGCTGCCGAAACGGTAAAGGCTTGGCTAATGGCTCAATCGTTAGCGATAGCGCGGATTGCTGAGTGATCTGCTAGCGATAACTATCCAGATATTCCGCCGGCACATTCACCTCGTAAAACGCACCGGCAAACGATGCGACAATGATGGCTGCCAACACGATACCAACCAGTAGCGCGCTTATGGCTAAGCGTTTACGGGTGGTTGCTGCCAGCCGGTTTCGCGACAGCCAATATAGCCCGCAGGCAACATGAGCGAATATCGCCACTACCGCTAAAAAGTAGTACGGCACAAAAAACAGCTGGAACGGTGGCAGGTGCATGCCCGCCGCGGCGAAGTAGTAGTTAGTATCCAGGCCGAACAGCCAGCGCCCGCTGAGTACCGCGCCGACGTGAACCAGCAGAAAGAACGCTAAATACCCACCGGAAATTACCTGCAGGCGCTCAAAAAAACCCGCGCGTTGCCCCCAGCGGCTTTTGATAAACCACAAGCCGGAACTTACCTGGAACACCACACAAACCAACAGTAAAACTTCAATGACAGGCAGCCGGTATAGCCGTCTGAGACTATCCATTAAATCGATGTGCGCCTGCACGCCTCCAACGGCGACAAGATGGTTGGCCAGGTGGAGAACGATAAAGCTGCCAATCACACAAGCAGAGAATCGATGAAGCCGATGCAACATAGCGATATCGCCTATTTAAGCAGCAGCTCTACATTCTCAGGCGGCCGGCCCATTACCGCCCGGTCGCCAACCTGCACGATAGGCCGTTCGAGCAGCTTAGGGTTTGCAGCCAGAATGCCAGCCCACTCGCTGTCACTCCGCTTATCCGTCTTGCTATAACCAAGCTCCTTAAATAACGGCTCTTTAGTGCGGGTAATCTCTAACGGGGTTTGGCCGAGCATATCGCAGAGCATCAGAATTTCATCGCCGGTGGGTGGCGATTCGAGGTATTTCACTACATCAACTTCTACGCCGCTGCCTTCCAGCAGAGCAAGTGTTTGACGGCTTTTGCTGCAACGCGGGTTGTGCAGAATGCGGGCGGTGGTCATAGTGGATAATCTCTTGTGAGTTCTCAAAATGGGTGGAATGTATGAGCCAATACTACCAGCAGATTTGGGCGCAAATCGCGGCGATTCCTGCCGGTCGGGTAACGAGCTATGGCCGGATTGCCGAGCGGGCGGGCTTACCGCGACGGGCGCGGTTAGTTGCTCAGGCATTACGAAATGCACCGCCGGAAATGCAACTGCCCTGGTTCCGTGTATTACGCGCCGATGGTTCCATTGCTCCGGCTAGCACGCATGCCGGCCATGACGAGCAAATAGCGCGGCTTACCGCTGAAGGCGTGTTAGTGAAGAACGCCCGCGTTGACCTTGAGCGGTTTGGTTGGAGTTTATCGCTGGATGAACTGCTTTGGTCGCCGGAGCATTAACCGCCCAACGCTCTGCAACTAACAATCTGCGACTAGCTAAAGGACGCATTCTGAAGCTGCCGGCTGCGACCGAAGTCGCTCGCCGACATACGACGCTTACCGGCGGGTTGCAGCTCGGTAATGAGCAGTTGACCATCGCCACAGGCAACCGTTATCCCCTGCTCATTAATAGCAACGATTTGTCCCGCATCGCCTGCGTCACCACTCACCGGAGTCGCTGCCCACACTTTTACGTTTAAGCCGTCCGCTGAACCGTCCATCAACCGGGTCTGCGTACCCGGCCAAGGGTTAAAAGCGCGAATTTGACGGTCCAAATCAGCAGCCGACTTATGCCAATCTAACTGGCTTTCAGCTTTCTGCAGCTTGTGCGCATAGTTCGCCAGCTCATCGTCCTGCATTTCGGCGTTAGCCTGACGTGCGGGCAAGTCTGCCAGCACCTCCACCAGCAAGCTCGCGCCTGCCGCAGCTAATTCGTCGTGCAAGCTCGCGCCGGTGGTTTCTGCAGTAATCGGGCACGTTACCTTGGCCAGCATATCGCCGGTATCCAGGCCCAACGCCATTTGCATAATGGTAACGCCAGTCTCGCTATCGCCCACTTGAATGGCCCGCTGAATGGGTGCAGCGCCGCGCCAGCGCGGCAGCAACGACGCGTGCACATTGATGCAGCCAGACGGGAAAGCATCCAATACCGTTTGCGGCAAAATAAGGCCATAGGCTGCGACAATCATTGCATCAGCCTGCCAGCTCTTCAGTTCAGCGAGCGCTTCATCGGTTTTTAACGACAGCGGTTGGCATACCGGTAGATTCAACGCTAACGCGGCTTGCTTAACCGGGTTAGCGGTTAGCTTCCGCCCCCTCCCTGCGGGCCGGTCTGGCTGGGTATATACCGCGACAACATCATGGCCAGCGGCCACCAGCGCCCTGAGGCCGGGAACCGAAAAATCTGGGCTGCCAGCAAAAATCAGACGCATAAGGGGTTGTCTCTATGAAGGTGTAGGCAAACTATCGGGTGTTGTTGGCGATGAAATAATAGCTTCGTCGGGCTTAACGTATCGACGCGGAACGTCCGACATTGTCGGCTTGCAAGCGAAGCCGACCTACCGCAACACGGATCGTTGGATAAAGCGCTGCGTTTAGGCTGAAGCGGTTTGTTTGAGTCGGGCTTTTTCTTCTTTTTCCAGCGTGCGTTTTATGCGTTGACGCTTTAGGTTGGAGATATAATCTACAAACAGCTTGCCATCCAGATGGTCAATTTCATGCTGCACACATACAGCCAACAGGTCGTCAGCATCCATTTCGAACTGCTCACCATTGCGATCGAGTGCACGCACGCGAATCACGTCAGGCCGGGTCACTTTTTCGTAGAAACCCGGCACTGAAAGGCAGCCTTCGTCGTAGCTTTTTTTGCCTTCAGCGGTAATCACTTCCGGATTAATAAACGCCAGCGGTTGATCGCTTTCCTCGGAAACATCAATCACCATCAGGCGCTTGTTAACTCCCACTTGTGGCGCGGCCAAGCCAATGCCCGGCGCGTCGTACATGGTTTCGAACATGTTATCGATCAGCTCGCGCATCGCGTCATCCACCACCTCAACCGGCTCGGCTACGCGACGCAGTTTGGGATCGGGAAAATGCAAAATGTTTAGCACAGCCATAATCAGCTTCCGGAGTTACAGAATTCAGTCATCAATATTGAGCACAAACAGGCAGTTTTCAAGGTGCTAAACTACAATTTGGCGTGGTGTTTTAATACCGAATAACGGATAGCAGCTGCATTTATTCGGCGTAGCTGTCATTTTACGGTATTGACCGCCGCGGGGCATTAACCACGGCGACATCACTCGCAGAACTGCGTGGCAGCATCTTAGGTTTTGAAGCACATGACGTACCAAACTCGAAAATTAGCTTTATCTCTACTGCTAGGCGCTGCCGCGCTGTCTGTTGGCGGCTGTGTGACGGATGGCAGCGGTCGATTCAACTGGCCGTCAGGCAAGAAAGACCCCTCCGCAACGCCGCAAGCGACGAGTCCGGTTGCCGCATCAGTCCCCACTCAACAGTCTCAACAAGTTGCCACTAAAGTTGCAGCCAGTGTGCGCAGCGATGCGCCAACCCGCTATGTGGTTCGGCGCGGCGATACCTTGTGGGATATTTCCAAGCGCTTTTTGCGAGACCCGTTTTACTGGCCGGAAATCTGGAACATCAACCGGCAGATAGAGAATCCTCACCTTATCTACCCCGGTGACGTGCTGCTGCTGGAATGGGTCAATGGCCAGCCGCGTATTCGGCTGGAAAATGACCTCGGCCCGCGCGTTCGCATTAGCGACAACGCCATCCCGATTATTAATCCCGAATTGCTTGCGCCGTTCTTGCGTGGGCCAAGGCTGGTTGAGCCAGGCGAGCTTGAAGCCGCTCCGTATTTACTGCAAACCGTCAATGAGCATCTGCTGGCCTCAGCCAATGACGAAGTTTATGTCCGACGCTTAGACAACACGCCAACCCGATTCTGGCAGCTGTTGCGCCGTAACCGCGAATACCTCGATCCGGAAACCGGCGAACTACTGGGTATTGAAGCCATTTATATCGGCGAAGGCCTACTCCAGCAGCACGGCGACCCTGGCATTATTCTGCTGACCTCCACTACGCGTGAAGGCTTACGCGGCGACAAATTCCTGCCACCACCGATTTCTCCGCCTGATTTGCGGCTATCACCGTCGGCACCTGACAATATTATTACCGGCCAGATTATTTCGGCCTACGACGGTATTAACAACGTCGGCCAGTACCAAATAGTGACGCTGAACCGTGGTGAGCGCGAAGGCCTGGTAGCCGGTAATATTCTCGCCGCTGATAAGCGCGGTGGTGTGGTACTCGATGAAACCGCCGACCCGGTTTCGCCCAGGGTTCTGCTGCCCAACGATCCTGCTGGTTTGCTATTGGTATTTAAAACCTACCAGCGCTTCAGCTATGCGCTGGTAATGCAGGCGGATAGGCCGCTGGCTGTGGGCGACATTGTGCGGAATCCGTAGGTACGCTGCAGTCGCTGGTAAGCCATCGTCGATAGACAAACCAAGCGGCATCGCTACACTGCGGTGCCTTATGTCTAACCGTTGTACTCATGCCCAACAGCCACCT
>CAJQNE010000537.1 GCA_905479545.1 uncultured Gammaproteobacteria bacterium
ATGACTGATAATTCAGGTACCCTCGTCGCACTGGTTACCGGGGGCGGCACTGGCATCGGTGCTGCTTGCTGCCGGCAATTGGCCGCTGCTGGCTTCAGAGTGGCGGTGCACTACCGCAGTAGTAGCGAGTCGGCTAATGCATTGGTCGACGAGCTAAATTCAATTAATGATGCTGGCGCCGCTGCCGTGCAGGCTGACCTGGCTGAGCCGGAGCAGATTGATGGCTTAATCCGTCAGCTTAAAGCCGACTTTGGCCGCCTCGATGTACTGGTGAATAACGCCGGCCTGAACGTCAATGCGCCGATGCCGATGATGAAGCTGGAAGACTACGATAGCGTCGCAGCGATGGGCCGTGGTACCTGGTACCTGACCAAGCTGGCGATTCGTCGGTTTATGCTGCGTAGCAAGGCCGGTCGCATTATCACCATTTCTAGTGTGGTTGGTCATAGCGGCAATGCCGGGCAAATTCCCTACACCATGACCAAAGCCGGGCTGGATGCGATGACCAAGTCGTTAGCTCAGGAAGTAGCAGGCACGGAGATTAGGGTGAACTCGGTGGCGCCTGGTTTTGTGGAAACCGGGATGACCGACGAGATACCTGCCGAGCTACGCGACGGGCTGCTAAGCCGTATCCCGTTAGGCCGTATCGGTAAGCCCGAAGAAATTGCTGAAGTGGTGACTTTTCTGGCGACCAGCGGCAGTTATATTCAAGGCACTGTGCTGCACGTAAATGGTGGTATGTATGGAGGCTAATCGCGTAATGAATTCCCCAACAGACGATGGCCTCAGCGCGCCATGGCACGGCATTCTGGATTCCATTCCTCAACAAGAACCTTTCCGCTTTATTGATGAAATTCTGGAGCTCAGCGAAGACCATATTCTGGCCGCTTACCGGTTTCGCGAAGATGCTGACTTTTACCGTGGCCACTTCCCCGGTAACCCGGTTACGCCCGGCGTAATTTTGATCGAAACGATGGCTCAGTCCGGCGTCGTGGCGTTGGGTATTTATAACCTTGCCAAAAAATCATCGCTAGCCGAGGCCCGCGAGCTGGTGAGCATGTTTACCGAAGCTGAGGTGGAGTTCAGCCATATGGTTAAGCCTGGCCAGCGGGTGCTTATCCGCGGCAAAAAAATTTACTACCGCCACCGCAAAATTAAGGCGGAAACCACTTTGCACCTGGAGGACGGCACGCTGGTTTGCCGTGCCACTCTTTCCGGCTTCGGGATACGCCAATGAGCACTGTTGAGAATATGGCCAAAACGAATCAGCCACGCGTCGTTATTACCGGTATGGGAGTAGTTGCCGCCAACGGTACCGGCTGCCCTGAGTTTGCTGATGCGCTGTTTGCCGGACGTTCCGGCATTCGCTTTCAGGAGCGGATGGAAGCCGCCAAATTAGGTTGCCAGGTGGCGGGTGTGCCGGCTGATACCGATGCGCTCTGCGAGCGAACCTTTGCACCCGATGAATTGCTGGCGATGAACCGCAACCAGCGTTACGCCGCGTTGGCCGCCATTGAGGCCTGGGAAAGCGCCGGTTTAACTCGGCCTGTCGCCGATAGTGCTGAGCCCGATTGGGGTAGTGGCGGCATACTCGGTACCGGTATCGGCGGCATGGATACTATTGCACAGAAGGTCGTGCCGCTGGTGGATAGCCGAAAGTCGCGCCGCCTTGGCAGCACCACGGTAGAGCAGGTTATGGCCAGCGCTACCTCTGCTCGTGTGGGCGGGTTGCTGGCGCTCGGTAATAAAGTAACCAGCAATTCAAGTGCTTGCAGCACCGGCACCGAGGCCATAATCGACGGTATGGAGCGCATCCGCGCCGGGTTGGCGAAACGCATGTTATGCGGTGGTTCAGAAGGCGATAGCGAATACACCTGGGCGGGCTTCGATGCGATGCGGGTAATGGCGCGCGCCAACAACGATAACCCTGAAGCCGCCTCAAGGCCGCTTAGTGCTTCCGCTGCCGGGTTTGTGCCGGGTGCTGGCGCAGGCATGCTGCTGCTGGAAAGCCTCGAGTCAGCGCAGCAACGTGGCGCACCGATTCTGGCTGAATTATTGGGTGGCCATTTGAACTGTGGCGGTCACCGTGCCGGCGGTAGTATGACCGCGCCAAACCCGCAAGGCGTCGAGCGCTGCATTCGAGCAGCATTGGCCGATGCAGGTATTCATGCTGACGATGTTGATGCACTTAATTGCCACCTCACGGCCACCGGCGCTGACCCGAAAGAAATAGCCGCCTGGGCCGCTGCGCTGGAACGTGACGCTGCCGATTTTCCAAAAATTACCGCAACCAAATCGATGATCGGCCATGGCCTTGGTGCTGCTGGCGCGCTGGAAACGGTCGCGAGTATTTTAATGCTGCAGCAGCAACGCCTGCACCCCTGCATTAACAGCGAAGACGTGCATCCGGACATTCAACCCTGGGCCAACGCCATCAACCGGGTGGGTGACCCGGCGTCGTCACTGATGCCTGAGCTAAATATTATTGCCAAGTCCAGTTTTGGTTTTGGCGATGTTAACGCGGTGCTTATTCTGCGCCGCTGGCCTGGGTAACTCAGGCCTTTCTTCACCTCAAAATGTACCCATTTGTCTATTCCCCTTAGCCATTCACTTATCTAATTAACAAAGGACTAAAACTATGAGCAACGCTGACATTCAAGCCCGAATTATGACCGTGCTAAAACCTTATGTACGGAACGAAGCTGCCTTCAACGAGGCGACCCTCGACACTCATTTGCTCAAAGACCTGGAGATTAACTCGGCACGTCTGGTCGATGTACTGCTGGGCTTTGAAGATGAGTTTGAGGTCGAAATCGACGACGAAGATGCTGACGTAGTGCAGACGCTCGGCGATGTGGTGGGTTTGGTCGCTAGCAAAATAGAGTCTTAATGAACCGACCTTATCGCAGTAGCTGTTGTCGGCCGCGGATTAGTCATTGCGTATGAATGCGACCGCTAGCACTCCCTCTGGTGAGTCGGGCGCGGATAGCAAACCCGACAGCCTGAGCTTACCCCCGCCGGAGCAAGCAAAAATCCGCCGTCAGCGATTTCTGTCCTTGCTGGTGGCACCTTTATGGGTGCCACTACTGGGATTGATAATGCGGTTTTTCTTCGGTTGGCGGGTTGAAAATGTCCGTGCCCTGCGAAAGCAATATTCGCAGCTACGCCGTACTGAAGACCGGCCGGTAATGATTTGTGCCAACCATCTTACGATGTTGGATTCTGCCATTCTGGCCGGTGCGCTGGGCACGCCTTGGTCGTATTTAAGGGACTTTGCGGCGATGCCGTGGAATGTGCCTGAGTCACAAAATTTCGCTGGCACACGGTTGGCCCGGTGGCTGGCTTATTTATTCAAATGTGTGCCGATTGAACGCGGTGGCGGTAAAAAAGTGATTCAGTCGCTGCAGCGGGTTAGTTGGTTATTGCAGCAGCAGGAAACCTTACTGATTTTCCCCGAGGGCGGACGCAGTCGCAGTGGTCGGGTGACATCGGAAAACCCGGCGCATGGGGTCGGTCGATTGTTGGCCGCCAACGAAAATTGTCTGGTGATCTGTGCCTATTTGCGTGGCGCTGAACAACAAAGCTGGAGCAAGTTGCCGAAACGTGGCGAACGCTTCCGGTTGGAATTGCGGCCTTTTTCGCCGACCAGCGAAAAGCGTGGGCTTCGTAAATCACGTGACCTTACCCAGCAGATACTCACCGAGCTTAGCGACATGGAGGCGAGCTACTTTGCTGCCACGGCCGCCGAGGCGCTGACGACGCGACCGCAGTAATGATTGGTAATGACATCGTCGATCTGCACGATGCAGACTGTCTGGCGGGTAGCCAGCATAAGCGTTTTGATTTTCGGGTTTTTACCAACCGCGAAAGAGCCTTACTGAGAGCGAGTAACAACAGCAATGGATTACGCTGGAGTTTATGGGCGGCTAAAGAAGCCAGCTATAAATTGCAGCGGAAAAAGCTTTGGCCCGCACCGCTCGGTTTTGCTCATCGTCAGCATGAGGTGAGCATTAACCGCAACGGCCAAATGTGGGTGACTTACGCCGATACCTGTTTGCCGGTAACACTGCAGCAGCGTGATGATCATGTTCACGCCGTGGTAACGGCAGCTGTTCCGCCCGGCCAGTCTGGCCGATATACGCATCAGGGTATTGTTCGTCTGGAGCAGGCTGCGGAACGCAATCCCAGCCACCTCATCCGTAAATTAGCCTGTCGGAGCATCGCGTTCTGGCTCGACTGTGATCCTGCCGGACTGTCCATTCAAACCAACGACCGTATTCCCTCACTGGTTATCACCAGCGGAGCAGCGTTAGGCAGTTTGTCGCTATCTCACCACGGCCGGTATCTGGCCTTCAGCTATTCAGTGTCAGCAGCAGAGCTGAATGCAGCGGGCCTGTCGTCCGCGGCTGTTATCGCCGCGTCCCGGCAGCCGGTAATCAGCTGACGTTTGGTTTAGGCGCTAGGTCGGCCAGTTCGGTACGAAAGCCTGAACCCGCTTAGCCTGGATACCCAACTAACACTCAATGTCTTTATGGTCGTAAGCGATTAACTGGAAGCCGGCTCAAAGGTATCGCCAAGCAGCCGTTGCGGGCGAACCACAAAACCGGGTTTGAACAAAGTAATCAGCAGCGGCAGTACCACCAGCGCGGTGATCATATTAATTGCCATAATGCAGATGATCAGCAGGCCCATGTCCGCGACGAATTTCAGGCCGGATAACAGGTACAGCGGCAGAATGCCGATGGCCATGATACTGGCGGTGAAACCAATGGCCTTGCCGGTGGTAACCAGTGCCTGACGGGTTGCGTCGCCCCAATCACCGTTGCTGGATTGGTATTCCTCGCAAATACGCGATAGCAGGTAAATGCCATAGTCGATGCCGACGCCGAGACCGATGGCCGCAACGATCATCGAGTTTACATCCAGGCCGATACCCAATAAATGCATGCAGGCAATCATCGCCTGGTGGGCAATGTTAACCGGAATTAGCAGGATAATGCCGGCAAATATTGAACGATAGGCGAGCGAGAAGATGATAAGGATAAACAGGTTGAGTAAGCCAACGATCAGGTGGTGGTAACGCTCAATAACACGGTTAACCGCCTCCTGAATGGCGATGGTTCCGGTGCCCAGCCGGATGCGGAAATTCTCATGGTCGGTGCCAATGGTAGCCACGGCTTTTCGGGCAGCGGCTAATACGGCATCAACCGTGTCCTGAGTGTTGTCGTCATACCAGAGCGATACCGTTGCATGCTGCACGTCGTCGGAAATGATATTGCTGAAGGCCGTGGCACTGGCCCCCATCATCGCGGCTACCGTGGCGGCATTCAGCGAGCGTTCGCGTAGGTCTAACGGTAGCCAACGAGTGTCGCCGCCGTTAAAGAGCCGGTGCACTTCGGAGAGGTAGTCGGCAAACGACAGGCTGGCCTTGGGCGGGCTGTCGCTATTCTCCATCGCCAGCTGCAGCGCCTGCATGCTGCGTATGGCTTCCGGCCCCTGAGCAGCCCAGTTCGGGCCTTCGGGGTCTTTTGCTTCGAGCACTATCTCTAGCGTATTGGTGCCAGGGAAGTCGTCATTTACGGCTCGTACTGCGGTATTGAATTCTGACTCCGGCCACAACAAGCTGGTGCCTTCCACCGGATTGCCGATACGTATTTGAGCGGCGGTTAGTATGGCAGCCAGCGATAGCACGGCCACGACACCGCCGGTGGCATAAGCTCGCCGGCCTGAGGTGAGTGAGGCAATGGCGTTCAGCAATCGCAATAAGCCGCTATGCAAGCCAGCCTTAGAAGTATCGACCATATGGGCGACGTTGCGGGGTGCCGGTAGGCTGGCCAGCAGCAAGGATATCAATACCACGCCGGTGGGAATCAGCCACAGTGCCCAGAGCCCGCAGAATATAGCGTGTTTCATCATTGCCGGAATGGGGGCGGCCACCACCACGACGATGCCCATCACGTCGGTGAGAATACTTAATACTGACGGTGCCATCATGACCCGCATAGTAATTTTTGCGGCTTGAATTTTGTCACCGGTGTCGCGGTAAATTTCGTAGAAGCGTTCAGTAAATTGCACGCTGTGAGAGAACGACCGTGCGGTAAGCAGCAATGGCACAACCATCAGCAACGGCTCAATAGAGATGCGCATCCAGCCGACAATGCCGAAGGCCCAAACCGCCGCGGTCGCTGATGTAATGATGGGCGTGAGGATGCCCACCCAGCTGCGCATGTAAAAAGCGAGGGCCAGAATAAGCGCGGTAATGGTTATCGCAAAAATGCCGAGCATTTGCCATTCATAGCGGTATACCCAGCCGATCAAGGCGGGTTGGCCGGTAAGGTAGACGTCGTGCTTATCATCACGGGCGGCTTCCACCAGCGCCTGCACGTACTCGAAGGACTCGCCCCAATCCACCTTGTGCTCAATGAAGGTTGCCATGATTAGCGTCGCGCTGTGGTCGGCGGAGATCATGAACTCACGGACATTCGGCGACTGCATGACCCGCCGCCGGAAATCGGTAATAGCGGCTTCGGTTGCTGGTGGCTCGTCGTCCATTAATGGCCGCATATCGACGCCCATCGCGGTGGCCTCGGAATAACGGGCTTTTTCAGTACTGATGGATAGAATTTGAGCGTGGTCGACA
This sequence comes from uncultured Gammaproteobacteria bacterium, assembly GCA_905479545.1. Lineage (GTDB taxonomy): Bacteria > Pseudomonadota > Gammaproteobacteria > CAJQNE01 > CAJQNE01 > CAJQNE01. Next base: position 6,641 of record CAJQNE010000537.1, read on the forward strand.
CTGGGCGCCAGATCGATATCGCGGGTTAAGCGCCATATTTTGTCAATGGTATCGGCGTTATATATATCGCCTTGCTTGCGCTTGATCATTACGATCATGCTCAACGGGCTGCCAAAGTTCGGATGGTCTTTATAGACCTGCACAAACGGATCGTCAGCGGGCAGTAAATCGGAATAGATCGTTCGCAGTTCGGTATGCGGCAGGCCTAACGCCATTACCGCGGTGATGGCAAAAAACACGGCGTAGGCCGCCCGGCGATGGTCCAACACCCAACAGGCGAAACGGTAGCGGAGAGAATTCATACTATTGAGGGCCGTTATTAAGGCTTATACGGTTCCCAGGCGCTGTAACGCCCGTCGGGTTAAATAGCGCTCGTACATCTCCGGATCGTTGGCACCGCTCTTATGCACACCCTCCAGTTCTTTCACCTGTTCCAGCCGGGTGATTTTGCCGGTCTGAATATCCGAGGCCGTGACATGTGTCCAGCTCCAGTAAGGGTGGGCACCGTCCATCACACGCTTACTGCCTGATTCATAGAGACTGTAAGCACCATCAAATGAACGATAAGGCAGCCCTTTACGGTCATAGGTCACCATTCCAATAAGGGTTTGATTGCGGGCGTCGAACCACATCCGTTTTTTCGATACCGGCGCGCGTTTAAAGCCGGTAGGTTCAGCTTCGATAATGATCGCCTCAGGCACTAATTCAACGGTGCTATTCCAGAAGCTCTTGCCTTTGCGTCCACCATGGGTGCCGTGTTCCCAGTTCTTGTCCTCGGCGTTCCAGTTATCAGATAGTCCGGCAAGAAACGGCCCGCGACCGACAATTTTGAAATTCCCCCAGGTGCGGAGTGGATCACCTGCTCCCCAGGCATCGGACAAAAACAGCGTGGTTTTCGGCAGCAGCGGTTCAAATCGCTGGCTGGTGGGAAACTGGCGTATGCGTCTGAACTCAGGGATGTAGCCATATAACAGTGGAAAGTTATTTTGGTCGTAGTCCCAAATATTCAGAAACGAAGTGCCACGAAAGTTAAATGGTTCGAGGAAGAATACTGATTGAAAGCGTAGCTTGTCGACGTGCTCGGGCCAATAAGGCTTGGGCTCCATAACGACACGCGACACGGTATTCAGCTCCGCCCAGCCGCCGGTATATTCGAAGCTGACTTTGCCGTTTTGCTCGATGTTGGATATTTTAATCGCGTAGAACGAGGCGTCGTGCCGACCCCAGCTCAATACCTGGGCGGCATACAATTCTTCAGCTT
>CAJQNE010000538.1 GCA_905479545.1 uncultured Gammaproteobacteria bacterium
TATCGGTATCGCCTCGACCCCTTGCGCGTGTGCGTAGGGCTCATAGGGTTGCCCTGGTCATCGAATAGCAACCCGGCCAATAAGCTAGGTTCTTTCGCTGTGGATCTCAGGCCATTTCGCGTTCGGTTTTGCCCCAATCGCGCTTGCACTGACTTCCATACTTCGTCATCGACAATCGGCTGGTGTCGGCCATCGTGCAGCCCGGAAACGCTCTGCACCTTGCCGATGTATAGCGGGTTCTTTAGCGTTCGATACAGCGCTCCTCGGGCGTGAGGTAAGCCGCCGGATGGCTTATCAACTGTTCCCCGTCGCTTGCTCACATAGCCGTCGGAGTCGAGTTCGGCCTTCAGCTTTCTCACGCAGCCCAGCGCTAGGTAGCGAGCAAAGATATGCCGTACTTGCTCAGCTTCTTCCAGGTTGATGATTAACTTTTTATCGACCGCCTCGTAACCGATTGGCACAGGCCCGCCTGTCCACATGCCTTTCTTCTTTGAAGCTCGGATTTTGTCGCGGATTCGCTCACCCGTTACTTCGCGCTCAAATTGAGCAAACGATAGGAGCACGTTCAAAGTTAGCCGACCCATCGAAGTCGAAGTATTAAATTGCTGAGTCACCGAAACAAACGAAACCGACTGCTGCTCAAATAGCTCAACCAGTTTTACGAAATCCACCAGAGAGCGGCTGAGTCGGTCCACTTTATAAACGATGAGAATGTCGACTTCGCCGGCGTGGATATCCTCAAGCAAACGAGCAAGTGCAGGGCGATCTGTATTGCCGCCAGAAAACCCACCATCGTCATACTGCGTTGCGGAAACCTGCCATCCCTCGTGTTTCTGACTTATTGCGAATGCCTCGCAAGCCTCACGCTGAGCATCTAAAGAATTAAATTCCTGCTCAAGTCCTTCCTCGGATGACTTCCGGGTATAAATCGCACAGCGAAGTGTCTTCATTTGAGCCGGAAGAATCGCGGGCCAGACCACTTCGTGCCTGTGATCTGGAATGCGACCGCCGATAGGCTTGTAAACACTTCTTCTCGCCACCGATAGCCATCTTCGGATACGACAACCTCGTGAACTTCACCCTGCCATTCACGTACTAAAATCGTGCCGGGGTTGTAGAGTGGCCGAGGACCTCGACAAACTTTGTCCAGCTCGTTTATTAATGATCGCCGAACCCTATCTGGATGTCGCCCAACCGCATGAAGCTGCTCGTACCAGCGAATGTTATCCGCCAGAAATCGGGGGCCTGCTTTTGAAGGAAGCGGCAAGCCAGTAACAGCGACAAATCGCTCCCGGAGTTCCGGGAGCGATTGTTTTGCAAGGCCGTCTGCTGCGGGCCTATTGACTGTGTCGTTATGCATGCTTTGTATAGAGCCATACTACTGCTCGTACTATCCAGTCCACTCTCAATTCATTCTTGAATAGAGCGAGACTCACGCTCGCCTTCTAACTGTGCGCTCGGACCCCATTCTCAGCCACTTCAATGCTTGGCTTAGTGCGTCTACCTGATCGTCGTGCTTGCCGGCAGGAAACGCTAGAAGCTCTTGACGAAACTCGTTGAGCCAACTGGCTTGTTTAGGTAAGTGAACCAAGCCTTGTTCAACAAAGTAGGCCTCGCGCATAAGTCGTGCTGCCTTATCGATCTTGGGCTTATGGTACTGCACGTACGGTACATCTTTTCGGCCTTGCCTCCGTTCTTTCATCAGTATTTCAATCGCACAGGCGGCACCTCCCGTTGCTTCAATGACTATATCGGTAACACCATATTTTTTAGCCTGAGCACGAATAGTTGGCAGCAATTTTGCAGCGGATATTCGTTCACGAAATACATCTATGAGATAGATATGTCCTTCGTAATACGCGAACGTAAGGCACACCGAGTATGAACTTATTTCTGAAGCTCGGTAAGCCGTATCCCAGCTTTGAATGACAAATCGAGAGTGCCTGCCACCCGGTAGTTCGGAGTACCGGGGAAACCAATCCCATTCAATAATGCCATCACCTACAGGAGCCGGTTGTTGCTGATACTGTGCCGCAAAGGCTTTTCCACCCATTTCCGAACGGCGCTGATCGAGATCGGCCTTTGACATACGCTCTGGGTGTAGTATGTCGCCTTCATTTCGGATATGGATCTTCTCAGGCCCGGTGGGAACGGATGATTTTACTTCAGCGATTGCTGGTAAATTCAAATGCTCCCAGCCCTGTTGCTCCAGCAGATGTCCTGATAAGTCCTCCTCGTGACAACGTTGCTGAATAATGATGATGGCTCCCGTTTTGGGGTCCACCTGCCCGAATGTCAAGACGCCGGTCGGGCAACTTTGGACGCAAGCGCTGCAGCGCACGCATTCAACATCTTCCATCGGTTTGCCTTTGTTGGCAAAGTTCATCACGTCGATGCCTTGGTGGCAAACCGATGTGCAGACATTGCACGAAATGCACTTCTTCTTGTCCGCCAGGATACGGAAGCGCGAGAAGCGCGCATAGATATGCATGAGTGCCGCCAAGGGACAGGCGAAGCGGCACCAGGTTCGGCCGCTATACCAGAAGTAGAACCCGTAGCCCAGGACACCTGCCAAGAACACATCCACGAACCATTTGTAGCTCAGCAGATGCAGACCCCCGGGAAGTCCTGTGCCATCTTTGGCGGCCAAATTGATGGCGTTCAACCAGCCAACGCTCGGCCAG
>CAJQNE010000539.1 GCA_905479545.1 uncultured Gammaproteobacteria bacterium
GCACCGTAGACCCTTCTAGTAAAGCCAGGTTGACGACGAGTGGGTTATCACCTACCAGCGAGGCTGCTAAGCGCTCGAACTCCGGTTGGCCGATGTCGCCATGAAGTTCAACATAGGCCACGATGCCACGAGCCGCAGACAGCAAGTTGTTTGCCCGGCTTTCCAGAATGCTCCGCAGCTCACTGGCATTGACCAGCGCAAGATCTTTGCGTTGTAAAGCCTGGCTTTTATCGCTGCCGTAAGCAATAACCTGACTAATAGCAATAACGATTAACGCTGCTCCCAAGCCCGCAAGCAGGGCTCGCTTAGGAGTGGGGGCGTTAATAACTGAGCGTGGCTGCATCAATGCGAAATGGGCCTCGTACGATGAGTGGTTAACCAGTGTAACGAGTTGCATGAGTCGGAACTAACTCGAACAACTTAAAAATAGTGTCAAATTTCGTCGCAATCGTGAGACTGATACTAAAAAACTGACTAAGTAGTTGGTTGGCTAGCCAGCATACAGTTTATGGCGGGCAATTAACTGCTCGAATCAGGGGTATTTTACCCGTAGTGATTTTTTTTGTTTAGTAAATACTGTATTCTAGCTACTGCTCTGGTTAGGGTTCCGCGTGCCTGTTGTCGCGGCCACCAGATATAGAGTAACGGGCCAGCAGGTATTTACCTTTGAGCCTCTACCCGTACCCAGTTGCTGGCAGACCAGTCACCGTACTGTTCGCACATAATAACAATGACTAATTTATAGAGAGAGCCCGGCGACGGATTAATCGCTTGGGTCGGCGGAGAAAAATATGAAACACCCTATTGCGACTGCGTCAGTGTTGACGCTTGGTCTGTTGGTAATATCCTGCGGTGGTGGTGGGCAAACCAGCCCGCAGTTAATTGACGGCGAAGTGACTCCACCCGTAGTTACGCCACCGGTCGTTACACCACCGACTCCGCCTGCAAACCGCTGCGCCACTGTTCGCATGGTGAGCGAAGGTTCTGACTTAGTACCAGGGCCGTTATCCCGCGGCCGCATGGGTGACTTCGTTATAGAAAATACTGAAATGCGCGCAATTATTCAGCAGCCGGGACGTAACTGGTTCTCGATCGCTCAGTTTGGCGGCAATATTGTTGATGCCGTGCTTAGAAATGACGACGGTTCGCTGGCTGCGTTGGACCACTACGAAGAGTCGGTGCTCGGTACCAATATCGAATCGGCTCCAAATTATCAGACGGTTGAAATTGTCAATGAGGGTGGGGTCAACGCCGACGGCAGTTGTAACCCCGCGATTCTCCGCTTTACCGGCCCGGATGATTTGCTCGACTTTATTAACGCCAGTTCTGCCATTGTAGACATGGGTTTCATGTTCCCGGCCGACGCTGATGACGTCGACCTACCGCTGACCTTCCAGACTGACTACACACTCAATGCTGAAGATACCTATGTAACGATGGATACCACCGCAATTAACGACACTGCGGCGGCCGTCGATATGTATATGGTTGAGTACATGAACGGCGCTGGTGAAGTTGAGTTGTTCCAGCACGGCTATGGTTTTGGTGAGGTGCTCCTTACCTCGCCTTGTGACTCCTGCCGCTACGCGCTTTACGCCGGGCATGATGGCGGTGCCGGTGTGAGTTACGGCATCATTCATGATTTCCCTACCTCCACGTCACTTTCTGTGTCTGGTGTAACCATTCAGGTTTACGGCTCGGATGCTGTTGGTATTGCACTGGGAGCCAGCGCGCCGCCGTTCACCGTACCTGCCAACGGAACTTTGCTGTTTAAGCGTTGGTTTGCAGTCGGTGACGGCACCGTGGCCAGTATTCTGGATGTTAAAAACGAGGTGCTTGGCACAGCCACCGGCACAATTGAAGGTAGCGTAGTAGACGCCAATGGCCCTGTGGCCAACGCTGAAATTGCGGTGATAACCACCAATAACGACTTCGCGACACTTGGTGCTGACCTGGTGACTGCTGCAGCCAATCTACCCATCCCTTTGCCGAATCTTAATGTTGGCCTGCCGCGCGGTCCGGCCATTATTGTCGCCAATCATTTCCGTACCACGGCAGATGGCACATTCAGCGGTACTTTGCCGCCGGGTGACTATGAACTTCGGGTGAATGTACCCAACCGCCTCGCACCCACCCCTGCCACCGCCATGGTTACCGTTAGTGCCGACCAGACTACCACCGTACCTGAGTTTACCGCGCCTATGCCGGGTAGGTTGCAGGTGTTTGTCCGCGACGAAAACAATGAGCCGGTCGCAGCGACCGTGCAACTTATCGGCGTTGAAACCAGTCCGGATGCAGGCGAGCCGCTGAATTCCGAGTCTATAGCCGCTGGGGTTCTCACAACAATGTCGGGTGTTTTCGGCGACCCCTTCGCCGACCCCACCGCTAACGGTATTGTGCTGACCGAATTCGCGGTCTCGGATCCGCTAAAGTCCGGCGCCGCTGTGGTCGGGGCAATGGATACTCAGGAAATAGAGCCTGGCAATTATCAGCTGTCGGTTTCGCATGGTTTGCGCTATTCAGAGTTCGTGCAGGATGTCACCATTACTGCAGGTAACCTGACAACGGTTAACGCTCGTATCGCCAAGGTAGTGCCCACTCCTGGTCACCTGTTCGGCGATTTTCACGTCCATGCCTTCGATAGCCCTGACTCAGAAGTGACAGGGCGCGAGCGCGTTGCTACTTATCTTGCCGAAGATATAGATTTTTTCACGCCGTCGGATCATGGTATGCGGGTCGACTTCGCGCCGGTAGTGGCCGATATGAATGTTGGCAATCTGATTGCCACCGCGCCGAGTGCCGAGATGACAACGTTCGATTACGGTCACCTCAACGCCTGGCCGGTCGCGATTGAAACCAACCCGGCTTCTGATCTCGAAAACAGCCAAAGCGGTGCATCGCGAACCTCTCAGGGGGCAGTCGATTGGGGTGGCGCGACCGCTCCCGGCCTGGACTTCCCGTCAGCCGGAAACTATGGCCTGACTCCCGGGCAAATCTACGCGGAAGCCGACCTGGACCCGGTCACGGCGGGCCGCCAGGTTGTTCAGCAAATTAACCACATCGAAGGTCACTTTGGTCCGATGGGGCTGTCGATTGATACCGGCGTTAGTCCGCCACAGTCAGCTGCCGGAGTTGCTGTGAGAAAACGGCTTGATCCGGGCGTCACCAATTTATACGACGACAACTATGATGCGCTGGAAGTCTGGATTGGCACCGATGGCCGTATCAGCCAGTTTACTCACCTGTTTACTGAGAATATGGGTGATTGGTTCAACCTGATCAACCAAGGACTCAGGAAAACCGGTGCGTCCAGTTCTGATACTCACCAGCGCCGGGTAACCGGCATGAACACCCGTAACGTAATCTCGGTGCCCGCCAGCTTAATGACCAACGGCGAGCCTGATCCTACCAAAATCAGTGCAGATCCTCATACTGTCGGCGATGCCTTCCGGGCGGGGCAGAGCACACTGAGTGGCGCGGCGTTCGTGACCGCTAAACTTGAAAATGCCGCAGGTGATATTGCGGGTTTGGAAGTTACTGACAGCTTCGGAATTCTCGCCCAGCCTCTGCCGCTGGCAGCCATCGACGAAGCGACCACGTTGCGCCTCAACATTAAATCGCCAACCTGGGCCGAGTACGACCAGATTGCTGTATTCGTCAATGGCCGTACTCAGCGCCAGACCGACGGCTTGCAGAACACCACACCGGCGCGGTACAACATTTGCGCACCAACGGTTGAGCTGAACCTGGCGGCCGGCGACTTCGTTCGCAACACGGTTACTGTCGCTACGCTGGACAATGTCGAGCACCAGCGTTTTGAAAGCAGTGTTGACGTGCCTATCACCAGCCCCGATACGGATTACTGGGTAATGGTCCTGGTGCGCGGTCGCGACGGCGTATCGCGGCCGATGTATCCGGTGGTGCCAAGTGACTTTAGCAATGAGAACGACGATGGCAGTTTTACCACCCGTACCCCAGGGGATATCGGCATACCGGCTCTAACTATCAGTAACCCCATTTTCGTCGATGCTGATAACAATGGCGCATGGAACCCTCCGGGTGTACAGCTTGCTGACGGATCTCTTGCTGGGCAGCTAACAGGCAGTAATTGCACGGTGTTTGATGCACCGGCGGAATAGGTCGTTTTTAGGTGGTTTTGGTTTAATCTGAGAGTGCAGTGGTTCTAAAGCCATTGCAGTAAGCTCCCCAGCCTTGTTCAATGCCGCATTCAACTTATTTGAATGCGGCATTATCATGTCTGAGTACAACAACATCCTTTTTTCCGTCGACGGTGCTATCGCCCGTATCAGCCTGAACCGGCCTGATGCAGCGAATGGTATGAACCTCGCGCTTACCACGGAACTGGCTCAAGCAGCAGCAGCCTGCGATAGCAACCCGGCAATTCGAGCGGTCATTCTTAGCGCAGAGGGGCGATTTTTCTCGGCCGGCGGCGATGTGAAATCGATGGCAGCGTTAGGTGATGGTGTGCCCGCAGGCATTAAGGCGATTGCCGATGAGCTGCACAAAGCCATTTCGGTGCTGCAACGGATGCGCGCACCGCTGATTGTTGCCGTAAATGGCGTGGCGGCCGGTGCCGGCTTTAGTCTGGCGGTTACCGGTAGTTTAGTGTTGGCCGGTGAGTCAGCCGCCTTCACTATGGCTTACTCAAAAGTTGGCCTTAGCCCGGACGGTAGCTCCAGCTATTTCCTGCCACGGTTAATCGGCATGCGAAAAACCCAGGAATTAATGCTTACCAACCGCATGTTAAAAGCTAATGAGGCGCTGGAATGGGGGCTGGTAAACAAGGTGGTTCCTGATAACGAGCTCCAAACCGAAGCCACCAAGCTCGCTGAGCTGGTTGTTCAGGCATCGCCCGATTCCAACGCCGCTATTAAGCGGCTACTAACCGAAAGTTTTGATAACGGCCTGGAAACCCAAATGGAGCTCGAAGGCCGGATGATTAAAGACTGTGCCGGTTCTGCGAATGGTCGCGAAGGTATTACAGCGTTTGTTGAGAAGCGTACTCCGGTTTATACGACTAGCTAGCGAAGGTGCGCTTCGGTCGGGTTCGCGCAGCGTAATCCGACAGCTACCTTGGGGTTTAGATTACAGCGGTTTGTCGGCTTACGGCCTTTGGGCCTAAGCCGACCTACAGTTTCAGGCCAACGGTTTGCGTAATTTGTTTATCTGCTTACCGTTTCCGCGCCGCCAATACGACAAACTTATTATTGCTCGCCACCATGCGGCTGCCGCCGAATAATCGTCTGAGTTTGCTGTGGTAGTGCAGTTGCCGGTTACCGACGACCCACAGCTCACCGCCGCTTTGCAGCTGGCGGTGGCTTTCCCGCAGCATTTGCCAGGCGATGGTATCGCCCACCGCATGTTGCTGGTGGAACGGTGGGTTGCAGAGTATTAGGTCGGCAGCCGCATCGTGGATGTCGCTCAGGCAATTGCTGGTAGTGAAGCGGGCACGATCGTCACCAATATTTTGTTGGTAGTTTTCGGTAGCGCTGGCAACCGCCATATAGCTCTCATCGACGCCGAGAATATTGGCTTCGGGAAAGTGCTGCGCCGCACAAATACTCAGTACGCCGTTGCCGCAGCCGAGGTCAATAATGTTGTCGGCGGGTGGTAACGCCGAAAACTGGTCAATGAAGAAGCGAGCGCCGATATCGAATTTTTCCCGTGAAAAAACGTTGGCCAGGTTATTTAGCCGCAGGCCATGGTCGCTCCAGGTTTTACTGCTCTTGTTAGTTGGTGGTGTTAGCGATTTATCGACTGTAGGGAAAATCAGTCGGGCTTTTTTCTTTGCCAGTGAGGTCGGCGACGGGCCAATGATTTTTTCGAACAACTCTATGGTTGAGCGGTGAATATGTTTTGCCATACCCGCAGCAACAATAACGGTGTGGTCAGTTAAGGCGGGGCGCAAAGCGTGCAGTTGCTGCTCCAGTAATGCCGTGGTTTTGGGTAACTGAATAAGCACTGCGTCAAACGGGGTGGTTGGTACTTCAGTGCTGGGTAGGGCCTGCCAGTTGGCATTCAACTGGTTGGCGGCCAGGTTTTTTTCGCTGGCTTTATGCGCCAGCCAGGAATCGCTCCAGCTTGTTAGCTCTATATCTGCCGATTTCGCCGTCAAACTGCAGGCTAATGCGCCAAACGTGTCGTTAACTAACAAAACCTGATTGAAACTTTTCTCAGCGATATGCTCCAGCAGCAGCGTATCGGCCGCATCCCAAGCCTGCAGCTGATCGTTTTTGGGTAGGCGTTGGAGTTTTAGATTCAAGATTGCGAGGAGTTTTTAACCACAGATTTCACAGATTATACGGATTTGTTGAAGGGGGGGCGCCGCAAGTCAGGACGAGTGGACTGAATAAATAATCTGCGTAATCTGTGGTTTCAATATCGTGAATATGGTCTAAGACAGCCGCTTCAGAATCGCACAGCCAATCGAGTAACCCGCACCAAATGAGCTCATTACGCCAACGCTTCCCGGCGGTAAGTCGTCGTTGTGATGATGGAAGGCGATGACGCAACCGGCTGAGCTGGTATTGGCGTATTCATTCAGTTCCACCGGTGCTTCTTCGGTGGTCGCTTCGCGGCCTAATATGCGTTTCACGATGAGGTTGTTCATATTGATGTTGGCTTGATGCAACCAGAACCTGCTTATATCGTCGGTTTTCAGGCCGGTGGCTTCAATGCGTTCGCTAACGAGTTGCGCTACCGCCGGTGATACTTCCTTAAAAACCGATCGGCCGTTTTGCTTGAATAGTGTGTCGTCTTTCTCGCGAGGCGGTGACTCGCTGCTGTTCAGGAAGCCGAAGTTATTCCGGATGTTGTTGGAAAACTGCGTAAACAGCTTAGTGTCCAGTACTTCCCAGGCACCTTGAGCGGTGCAGCTGGCCTGAGGCTCAATAACCATGGCCGTGCAGGCATCGCCGAAAATAAAGTGGCAGTCGCGATTGCTGAAGTTCAGGTGCGCCGAGCAAATTTCCGGGCTTAACACTAAAGCGCATTTGGCTTGCCCGGTGCTAATGGCTGCCACCGCTGATTGCAGGCCGAAAGTAGCGGAGGAGCAGGCGACGTTTAAATCGTAGGCGTAGCCGCCGCAACCGAGCGCATTTTGTACTTCAATCGCCACTGCGGGGTAGGCGCGCTGCATATTCGAGCAGGCGACCAACAACATATCAACATCTTCGGGTTGCTTGCCGGCTTTCTGTAATGCTTCGCGTGCGGCAGCGACGGCCATTTCGGCTTGAATGCCGGTTTGCTCGTCGTCGCGGCTTTCTATTTCGGGCTGCAGCCGGAGGGTGTCGAGAATGCCGGCCTTGTCGACCACATGGCGGCGCTCGATGCCTGACGCTTTCAGAATGAACTCCGGGCTGGATGGCTGTTTTTCTGTCAGCTCGCCCGCAGCAATGGCTGCAGCGTTATCGTTGTTGAATTCTTCGACATGTTGGTTATAGCTGGCAACCAGCTCTTCGTTACTAATTACCGAGTCGGGGGCAAAAAATCCGCTGCCGCTAATTACTACAGAAGTCATACATCGCTCACAATTGTTTGAGAAAGTGCGAGGGACAAACCACGCCCACGCACTGCTATTGTGCATGACCGTTTGATGACAAGCGACCCAAAACACCGCTGTTTTGAGCTGAGATTGCTTGCCAAACGGAGCGACCGGGCTGTTGGAAACGACAGTCGCCGTGTTGTATGGCCGCACTATGGCTATAATGCGTGCCCTTTTTTCCGGCTGCGGTAGAATTTGTCGCGCCCGCAAAACCCAGCCAACAGTGCAAAGAACGATATGCCGATTTATGAATACCGCTGCCACAGCTGCGGACATCAGCTCGAAAAGTTGCAGCGCATCGGCGCTGATCCGATTACTGACTGCCCTGAATGTAATAACCCTGAGCTGAAGCGGGTTATCTCTGCGGCGGGCTTTCGTTTAGCGGGTGGCGGTTGGTATGAAACCGACTTTAAATCCGGCAGCAAGAAGAACCTTGCCGGCGGCAGTGATTCTGGCGCGAAATCGGGCAAAAG
>CAJQNE010000540.1 GCA_905479545.1 uncultured Gammaproteobacteria bacterium
GGGTTGAAGTCACCGGTTAGATAAAAGAACTGTTGGCCTTCTGACTTGTCTGCTGACCAGGTACCGATGGTTTTGTAAGTTAGTTCTTTGCGCTGGCTAGTCGATTTCTCTGACTTCCCCAGCACCACGGCAGCGACAGTATCGACTGTCATTGCCGTCGGTTCGTCCGCCGTTCCGGCGATTACCTGGGTGTGTACACGCACGCGATTTCTTTCCCGGGTGCATTCCACCAGCCTGCCGCGCAAAGTGATTTCAGTGTTACGTGGTGTTAGCGAATGAATCTGCAGCCGGCTACCCTGATTTACCACGCTGAGCATGTTGTATGGCACTTGACCGGTAAGGCCGGCCACCATATTCATGCCGTACTTAGCAAAAAATAACGGTGGTAGATGGGTGACATAGCGCTCGGCGGGTGCACCGCTCCATTGCACAAAAGCGTCAATCAGTTCGTTACTCGCAGGCTCTATCGTGTCGAATCGCTCTTTGCTGCTATCAACAATTTTGTCTTTAATCGGCTTGGGTATAAACGATGAAATCAGCCCGCCGGTCATGCCTGCTACAGCAGGCCATTGTTCGAGAACATGTTTAGGCGAAACAGTGCCGGTTTTGGCTAATACATTGCTAGTCATGCGGTGGGTTAACTCCGGGGGCATTTAAATTAGGTTGTGGTAAGGCACGTTCAGAAATGCAGTCCGATGCAGGCCGTCGTGGTTTTCTGAGCGCCCATACTTGGTCATTTAGCAGAAACTCTGCAGACGCGGCCGCGGGCATTATTAGTAGCAGCGAGACCGATTTTCAGGAGTTTCACGGAGCCTGCACAATTGAAATTAACAGCGGACTTTGCCACAGCTTATTAACGGAAGCGTTTGCTGTGAATTCACGCATTGCAAACCTGCGGCAACTGTTCTTGTTGCTGGCAGCGACCGAACTCGCCATGTGCACCGTTTTTTACGACCGGTAGCGCAAAGCGCTGCTGAATAAGCTGGCCAGCAAACAACCGCTGTTGCAATACGGCGATGAACATGTGGCTGCAGTAATGATGTGGCGAGAACCTAACTCCCGCGGAACCAGCCGGCAATACTGTGGCGATCACGATGGGCGGGTAGCACTTCGTGAGGGAACTCATCGCTTAGAAACAGACAGACTGTGCCCGATTCTGGTGCGACACGAGCGATAGCTTGCTCGCTCGCTGCAGTGGGGTAAATTACCAGTTCACCGCCGTCGGCGGCTTGCCAGTTCTTATTAAAGTATGTGGTTAGGCTAAGTTTACGCTGGGGTTTTCCGCTTTTATCTACGCCAGAGTTTTTGCTGCGAAATGCATCGAGATGGCGTTTGTAAAAATCACCGGGCTGATAGTGGGCAAAATGGCTCTCGAACGAAAACAGCCCAAGGAACAGCTCGCGATTGAGGTGTTCACGCAATTGCTCACACCACAATAGCCAGGCCTGCTCCGCAGGGGTGCTGCCGTTAATCCACAACACGCTATCGCGGCGTACATTGTCCTGCTTACGAAAGTTAGCACCGCGACCCAGACCGGCGGCTGAGAATTCATTGGTCTGAGTGGTAAAACTTGCGGCGAGTGCGTCAGCAATTGCAGCGGGTAAACCATCGGGTTGGATCGAATATCCTTGTTTCGCCAAGTCATCAGTGATCCGCTCAAAAATATTATTAGCCATAGTTCTGGTGGTCAAAAGCGCTGCGTTATCTTGATTGATATCGAGGTGGTTCAAAAAACTGATTATTCTGCTGCCATTTTAGCTGTGGCGAGTTAGACTGACGCCATTACGTGTAACAGAACAGTGTGGAGAAAAAAATGAATAAAATTTTACTGGGATTGATTCCTGTTACTTCAATGCTCATCGGTGGTTGCGGAATAACGATTAACGCCGTTGAAACTGTATCGGACACCTTGCAGACAGTCACGGACATTACCGGCTCGACTTCAGGTGCGCTGGGTGGTGATGACGAGAGCGCAAGAGAATTTGTTGCCAATAACTACGATACGCTCAGTTCAGAAGCTGCGCGTGGTGGCGGTTCAGCAGTCGACTCACTGGCAGAGCTATTAGGCGAAGAAGACAACAATGAATTTTCTCGTTGGCTACAGATGCACTACGACGAAATTTTCAGCAGCGAAGAAGGTGCGCTCGAACGAATTCAGTTCGGCCGCCATCAGGTAGCATTTGCTCAGTAACCTAAACTAAGGAAAAGCCTGTAGGGCTTTTCCTTATCGGTTCTGCCGAAGCTGACTTGATAGTTTGTGTTGCAACGTATTGCACACGCCCGCCATTTGCGCTGCTAGAACAGTGCCGCTACTAACAGGCTGCCCAACACAGCCACAGGCCATTGAGCGCTGTGTCCTGCTAGTTTTTTTACTCCCCAAAGCAATAACCACGATGCCAGGAATGCCCCGGTTGGAATCGCCAGCGTTTGCCAGCTAAATGAGCTGTTTAGCGCCTGTGGAATAATCCAGGGAGTCATCCAGCCGATCAGGTAAAGGCATGCCAATGCGCCCGGGTGAATATCGGTATTCAACACCACGCCAATCAACACGGCGAGTAGAGCTAGTTCAAATAGGAAAATCATCGCGGCACAGTAGGGTGGTGTTATCGCTTACGCAATAGGTTTCTGCGAATCAGTGGCCTTCCGGATTAATAAAAGTTCTAAGTGCTCATTCATTAGCACTTAGAACTAGTTTTATGCACAGCCAGAGTTATCTTTCAAACGGCCTAAAAGGCCCGTAGTGCCTGTCGTAACGTGCTGTGGCGGAAGCGGTTCTCGTTTTCTACAGCTGCATATAGCTTGTCGAGTTTGGCTTTATTCGCTGAGCGTTGACCAAGGTCAAGTAGTAGCAAGTCTATGGCCATAACTGCTTGTTCTGCGGCTACGTAGTCGCGATATTCGCCTTGTTGACCGAGTTTTACCAACTGGCGCAGCATGGCTTGTTTTTCACTATTGCTGAAAGGCTTGTCTTTTATTCGGTCCGCGATACGTTTGAGAGTGCCCTGTAGCTGCGAACTAGCACTTATCACCGCGCTCATGCTGCGGGTACTCGCCTGGTGTAGTTTTTGGGTTTGGTTCAGTAGCGCTTTAGCGTCACTGGGTGATACCGGCTCGATGAACGCACGCAGCATCATGAATGTGGAGTCGTTTAACCGTACCTGACCGGGGCCGATGCCACCGGTTTGAGGGCGGGGGGCGTAGCGCTTGTCATCCATTGGGTGGTGGCAGCTATGGCAGTCAAACAGTGATAGCTCAGGAAACAAGCCGCCTTTAAAGCGCGGTGAAGCGATAGTACTTAGGGTTTTTTCGGCGGCGACGACTAAGCCGGCTCCCCAGGTTTGTACGTGACTGTTAACGGCTTTGCGCTGACCGTAATCGTCATCCACTTTGTAGTGGGCAGGTTGCAGGGCCCCGAAGGTATCGAGCTCAAAGCCAATACGGGGATGGCCGGCACCCATGATTTTGTGGGTAGCAAATTTATCCTTCGTGCCGTAGTGGCAGCTCAGGCACAACTCGGCGCGTTGTTCCGGAACCTCTGTGGGATATAGCCCTGCTGCAATATTGTCGCTATGTGAAGCTGAGCCGGTAATGTGTGTGCCAATCCATTTTTCTGCGCCACCGTGACAGGCTTCACAGCCGACGCCGTCAGAGATATCGAACAACACGCCCCGCTGGCTGTCTTGAACGTTGTCTGCGTGGCAATCAAGGCACATGTCTGCGGTGTGCGCGTTCTTAAGGCCCAGATTGGCAGCGATACGCTTGGACTCGTCGGTAAGCAAGGTGTTGTAAGCCTTGGCGTGACGGTCGTGGCGTGTCCATGTGATGTATTCATTTTGCAGCACGGTGTATGTGCTTTTTTCATTCAGCGCACCGTGACAAAAGGACGAGGCACAGCTGGCCACGCCCTGATGTTTGTAATTGTCATCTTGTGGCAGTGGCGCTTGCTGGGCCGTCGCCAACATGGGCAGGGCTGCGATGAGGCCTAGGGCTAAAGAGCGTAATGTTTTCATCGTTATTTCTCCCGGCAAGCAGCGGTGCCAGCTTGCAACGACTGGTCAATTGACTTCGTTGATGTCGATGTTATTAATTTGATGTTCGTTAATGTAAATACAGCTAATTTCATCAGCTATTTCCCGTCGGCACGCCAGCTGCGAGCCAGTTCAGGTTTGACCGTCCACGGGGTGCCATCTGAGTTCAGATAGAAGTCCCACATTTCCTGCAAGTTAAACGGCCGGGCGCCTAAGCGACCGAATACGGTTATCTGCCCACCGGTTTCGTCTACCGCACGATCGCGATGTATCCCTTCCGACAGCGACAAGGCAGGCCGTTTGGTCGGGTATTTGGCGATAAGCTGAGGTTTTGGCTCAGGGCTGAATCCATAAAAATTAGGC
Source organism: uncultured Gammaproteobacteria bacterium (assembly GCA_905479545.1). GTDB lineage: Bacteria > Pseudomonadota > Gammaproteobacteria > CAJQNE01 > CAJQNE01 > CAJQNE01. The sequence continues at coordinate 4,392 of CAJQNE010000540.1, forward strand.
TGGGTGTCCGGGGCAATAAGCTGCACCACCTTTAGGCCAGCTGCGCCGTCGGCGATATAAGCGAATAGCGAGGCGTTAGTCGCCGCGACTTTTACGTCGCGAGCGTCGGTGATTTCGCCATTGGCGGTAAATAACTGCTGCAGCTTAGGTTGCTCCGGATTCTTAACATCAATAATAGCCAGGCCTTGTTCACCGGCTGCGACGTAGGCCCAAGTGCGGGCAAGGTAGACACGTTGGGCATTTGCGAGTGGCACGCTGCTGCCCGGGAGCAGTTTAGGTACCGTTGGCTTCGTGATATCGACCACGTGCAGACCGGTCGCATCGGTGACCCAAAGATAACGGAACTGTACTGCGCTGCTGCGAACGTCCGTAAACGTTAAAACATTTTCGAGGTTGGGTTTTAGCGGGTCGGTTATATCGAGAATAACCAAGCCTTGGTCCGCAGCAATGAAGGCACGGCTACCAGCAAGCGTGATATGTCTGGCGCCATTGAGAACTCCTGCCGGGTTCCAGGTGAGAGCTCGCTTAAGTTTGTTGTTGCGGAATTCTCCGTCGGCCAAAGTATTGATATTGACGACAATTAAGCCTTCTTCGGAATCGGTAATGAAGGCGTAACTGTAGACGGCGTGATGCGGTTGTTCTTGGTTCACTTCACGCATGAGCTTGCCGACATTGCGGTCCGGCGCAACCGGCTGGTTGGTCGCCATGGCTACGCAAGTCGCATTTTTGCTCTTAATACGGGTGCGATGGCCGTCTTTGCCGAGTGGGCCGAACGGTTGAGTAATGATCCGCTGGCTGATGCCCTTATTGGCCACACTGGCGACGTCGTAAGCGAAAAAGCCTTTGTCACCGGCAGCTGTGAATAAGTATTCACCACGAAGTTGCAGGCAACCGATTTCGCCGGAGCTGTGGGTGTAAGCTGTTTTTAGCTGATCATCAGAGTCTTTGTGATTCTTGTACCAGTCCGGATAAGCATACTTATGCAAATAGCTTCCGATAACAGCCTGTGGTTCTTCCCACTCAGTAACCT
>CAJQNE010000541.1 GCA_905479545.1 uncultured Gammaproteobacteria bacterium
CAACTTTTGCTTGCCATAACGCGGCTTGTACCGCGTAAGGCGATTTAGCGTGATCAGCACGAAGCGCCGTTGCCAGCGTATTCGCCTGCTCATAGTCACCGTCGACAAATGCCTTTTCTGCTGGCGCCCAGGCTTCAGCCGCTGAAACGGCTTGCGACTCCTGGTATCGCTGCCAGGTTTGCGTACCGACATATAGACCCAAAGCGACCACGGCTACGGTTAATACCGCCGTGCCGTATTTAGCCCACCAGTCCTTTAGCGCCTGGAGTTCCGGATCTTCATTCTTGTGCGTATCAACCATCGTTATTCTGCTTCCATTTTCTATCCCGACACACCGCGCCAGGACTAGTTTGTTCAGCTCTTCGGTAGAGTAAGAGCCTACTTCGATTAATTCAGTTCCAATGTTCTAACCTGAGTTCTCTGACCCGGTTAAATTATGCGCCGACCAATGACTCGGTAATTACAGTACCTAACGCGTTTTGTGCCACCTCTAACTGCTCAGCGGCGGTGCGCAATGGCTTAAGTAGCGCCGAGCCATTCTCGACCTCAGATTCGCCGAGAATAACGGCAAATGCCGCACCGCTTTTATCTGCGCGTTTGAGCTGGGCTTTAAAACTGCGCTCGTCGGCATTCAGAATCACCTTCCAACGACCGTCGCTGCGCAGTTTTTCTGCTATTTTCTGGCCCTGACGCCGCGCCGCATCACCCACCACAACGATATAAATATCGGCACCGGGCTCAGCTATTTCTACATCGTCTTCAATCAACAACTCCAACAACCGCTCGATACCCATGGCAAAGCCAATAGCAGGCACCGGCTTGCCGCCGAGTTGCTCAACCAGCGCATCATACCGGCCACCCGCACAGACCGCACCCTGCGCGCCTAGCTTGTCGGTCGTCCACTCAAAAACTGTCCGCGAATAATAGTCCAAGCCACGTACCAGACGTGGGTTTAACGTGTATTCAACACCGGCATCGTCTAGTCGCTCGCACAATTGGGCAAAATGTTCGCGTGACTCCGGGTCAATATGATCCGGCAGCTGCGGTGCGTCGGCGATCAACGCCTGCATATCAGGGTTTTTACTATCCAGAATGCGCAGCGGGTTGCTGCCCAGGCGACGTTTACTATCTTCGTCTAACTGATCAGGGTGCTCAGCAAAGTAGTCGATCAGCACTTGCCGATAAGCCGCTCGCGCCTTACTGCTGCCGAGAGTATTCAACTCAAGCTTCACTGAGCGGATGCCCAACGCTTGCCACAGCCGGGCCGTTAGTAAAATTAACTCGGCATCGATGTCTGCCTCAGCAATGCCAAACGCCTCGACTCCGATTTGATGGAACTGACGGAGCCGGCCGCGCTGCGGGCGCTCATGACGAAACATCGGGCCGACGTACCACAACCGTTGGATTTGGTTGTGAAACAGACCGTGCTGGTTACCGGCCCGCACCACCGAAGCAGTGCCTTCCGGGCGCAAGCTGAGGCTGCGCTTTTCACGGTCGGCAAAGGTATACATTTCCTTTTCGACAATATCAGTAACTTCGCCGATAGAGCGGCAAAACAAATCAGTTTGCTCTAATAGCGGCGTTCGAATTTGTTGGTAACCATATTGCTGCACCACCGATATTACGGTGGATTCCAACCACTGCCAGCGGTGACTGTCGGTTGGCAATATGTCGTTCATGCCACGAATGGCTTGCAGTTTTTCGGCCACGGTTATCGATTCCGGAAGTTTTAGAAGTTGCGGTCAGTTATGCATTGGGGCGCGTATTAGGGAGCATAAAAAAAACCGACGCAAGCGCATCGGTTTTTTTCTTTAACGAGACGCGCTTACGAATCAGCACCTATTTGGAAACGGGCGGTGTTATTTGGCCGATGATGCTGGCTAGTGTCGTACGGTGAGCCATTGAGCTGCACCTCTACGCCCGGCGAATTACCGAGAAACACCCGAAACGGCGGAAAGCCACGAACTTCCGCCGACGAACCGGCCTGACCCAGCCGATAAACAAGCTTAGAGCCGTTAGCGTCGCGTATTTCCGCCCAGGAATCCTGCTGGAAATACAGCGATACAGCGGTCTTGCCGTCGTTGGCAGGCGCAGCATAGCTGCTACCGGAACTATAACTACCGACTGCCAGCGCACCTGTCGATGCAGTCGGAGCAGACTGATATGTAGGCTCTGAAACAGCATAGGTTCGCGCCAACGGCACCCCATCAACCATTCGCGGCTGTCGAACCTCAGTTCGGCTCGACTCAATGCGTCGCGGCTCAGGGGGCGCTACCGCCGGAGCAGGCACAACTGCGGCAGGCTCAGCCTGACCGCCCAACTGCTGAGCTTCAAAAGCTGCCTCAGCCTGCGCTGCCGCAAGCATTTCCGCGTCCAGCTCATCAGCACCTACTGCCGCCTGACCAAAACTCTGCTTCGTATCATCGCCAGCTGCACTCTCCGCAAACGGATTGCTATTAGCTTGCTCAGGGGTAGCGGCGGATGCGTCAACATTAACCTCAGCAGTAAATGCAGCAGCGGCAGACGCATCATCGTCCGACGCGGCAATACCATTAGCAAAATCGTCATTGCTGGGCTCGTCAGCCGCAGGAACCGACTCATTCGCGTAGTTATTCAGCTCCGGAGCATCAGTTACTTCAACTTCAGCGCTGCTAGCGTAGGTTGGCAAGTCACTGCCCTCCAACGCGCCGCGATCACCAAACCACCAGGCCGCAAACAAACCAATTATTCCAACCAGTAAGCCCAGGCCTACCACAGGAGCCCACTTTGACGGCCCATCCGCACCGGCCGGACGGGTTTCACTGCCACTAACCATTTTTTTAGCATTGGCCATTGACGCTGGCTTATCAGCGCGCACCAGGTTGTAGGCCGCCAATACGTCGGCCTCGGGAAGTTCCAACAAGTTCGCGTAGTTACAGAGATAGCCCCGAGCGTAAGTTGGCGCGGCCAAACGATGGTATTCATCTTCTTCCAGCGCCTCTACAACCCAAAGCTGCAACCGCAAACGGTCGCAAATA
>CAJQNE010000542.1 GCA_905479545.1 uncultured Gammaproteobacteria bacterium
GTACTGCGTTTGTTCGCTTCGTTAAAAAGTGCCGATTCCAATGATTTTCGATTTGCTAAGTTGGTTAGCGGGTCGTGGGTAGCCAGATGAGTTAATTCTTCCTGCAATATCACAAACCGGCGATTGAAGCCCCAGCCGAGACATGCTGCAGCGACGCTTAGTACGGCGACAAACATTGCGTTGGCTAGTGCAAACTGCGGATCAGCTAATAGCGCTGCATTCACCGCATCAGGTAGTACGGTCGTCGGGCCTAGTTGAGTCACCAATGCAGCGATGATAACGAGTACGGAGCCAGCCATTACGGCACCGGCAGACGGGCCCAGAAGGAAAGCCGCAGCAAGCGGGAGCAGTGGTGCAGTGACTAATATCGGAGCCCGAAGGCCGCCATTCAAAATAACCAGAGCTAAGAAGCTGATGGCGAGTACCGCAATGATTAAATGGCCGGCAAAACGTTCAAGTTTCGGATGGCGAGAGCTAAAAATCGCGGGAACACAACCTGCCATTGCGATAAGCACAACTACCATCGTTAAGTGGTGGAAACTGCCTAGTTGAGAGCGTACCCAGGCCATGATAGGTAGTAAAACCAGAATGGCGAGGCTTACCACCAAGAAAGTATCGCGTTGTAAGGATAAATTGTTGCCGAATACCTTACTAACCCTGGGGTCATTTTTACTTATGAAGCGGCTGGTTTCAGGCGTGTCGATTTCGAACTGCTGCTTGTCCGACCCCGGCAGTTCATCCCTCGGCAGTTCTCGCGCAGCATGTTCTATATTTGCAGTTCCCGTTTGCATAATTTCGTGCCATCCATTAGATCAGCCTTTGACGGGCTTAATTTTTCGCCGCTAGTCAAAAAATCTTGCGGTTCGTCAGGTCTGTTAGTTTTATTCTATCTATTAATAGTAGTGATAAAATTCAGAAATGATAGGGAATTGCTTATTAACTGGTAAGTGTTTTGTCTTATGTTTAATGTATCAGGTTGATACACACGGTGACGCCGGTAATGACGTTTGCAAACAACTGTGGCTGGTTGTGTTCAGCAGTCAGGCAATGTCAGCTGGAAGAGCTACTTAAGCAGCTTCCGGTTTGCATCAAAATCAGTCTTCTTCAGGCCGATATCTAACTCTAGTTCTTCAACCGCTATGGTGCTGGAGCGGCCGGTTTGATGGTTCGCCATGGTAGTTTCGCGAGTGCGCCACCAGCGATCTTTATGCAAACTCCATTTATCGGTTGTCATCGTTTTTAGTAGTTTTTTGCGTTTGTCGTAAAATTCAACTTTAGCGGTGCGGTAATGCTGCTGCTCAACCCAGACAATTAATTTGCTGTAGCCGGTTTTCTTTTTCTTTGGAATGCGCTCGATTTTCCAGCAATTGCCTTCGGTTAGAATGCTGCTTACATTTTTGCAGGGTTCTTCACTAAGAATTCGGCTTTGATATTTTTCCGGAAAATGTGAGCGCATATCTTCGATAGAGAACTCAGAACCTACAAAAGCGCCAGTTAAACCAGAGGTATTAATGCGTATTTTTTTACTCATGGCGGGCACCCATACCCACTGGATATCTTTTGCGTTGCGATACATGAACGTTAATAAGCCGGTGCCGTCGGAGTCGTACTTTATAAACGTCGCGCCGGCATCAAGTTTTTTCTTGGTTTTTTTATAGCGGTCGTCGCCTTCAACGGACCAGGATTCGAGCGTCATTTTAGCTTCCGCTTCTTCCGATTCAGAATTCTTCAGGTAGATGGTGCCAAGTGATCGGGCGCTCTTCCAATCCTGACCGAGACTCTCGGCGTGCAGAAAAATTTTCTGCGCAGCATCCTCAGGCGAAAGCCCTTCAATATCGGCTTGTGGCGTTACTAATGCTATTGCGGGCAACGCCAGCATGCAGCTGGCTAAATAGACTGCTGAACGGAAAAGTTTATAAATTGGCTTTGACCTCATGATTTTATCCTCCGGGCTGTTGGAGTTATTATTTTGTGTTTAGTTCGTTCTATCGCGACCCAATAGTAGCAGTAATGGCGGCAGTAATAGGTAATCGGCGGCTAGCGCCACTGCAATAGTGATTGCGGTCAGTAGGCCCATGTTCGCCGTAGGAACAAAATCGGAACCCGCCAGAATGGCAAAGCCGGCGGTTAAAACCACGGTAGTAACCAGCAGTGCCCGGCCTACCTGAGCGAATGCCGCCGGCACGGCTTTGGAGGGTGGCAGGGTGAGGCGGGCGCGCCGGTATTTGCTGAGGAAATGCACCGAGTCGTCGACGATAATGCCGAGCGTCATTCCCATTACGACCGACAGGGCGATATTAATCTCGCCATTCAGCAGTTTCCATATACCAAAGCCTAAGGCGACCGGCAGTAGGTTGGGTACAAGGCTGATAAGACCAATCCGTACTGAACGCAAGGCGATAAGCATCACCATTGAGATTAATACCAACGCCAGCAATGAGCCCTGCAGCATTGAGCGAATATTGCGTTGCCCGAGTTCGGCAAATATCTTCGCCGTACCGCTAGCGCCGGGGCTGCTAATCGCCGGGGCATTGTTAGCTAGCCAGCGCTGCGCTTTCTCGTCGAGCAAGTGTAGCTCGCTGTTATTGCTGCTCCGCATCACTACGGTGAGTTGGGTGCGGCGTTTACCCAGGTCGAGTACGTTGTTCAGGCTATGGCCTTTGGGTAGCGACAACTCATAAACGGTTAGGAATTGGCGAGCTTCCGCGGCACTTTCGGGTAAGCGGTAGTTTTCACTGCCGCCACGCAACACCTCG
>CAJQNE010000543.1 GCA_905479545.1 uncultured Gammaproteobacteria bacterium
TGATAATGGTGTTGATCTGGCACACCCGGATATCGCTAATAACTTATGGGTCAATACTGCGGAAATTCCTGATAACGGTATTGACGATGATCTGAACGGCTATATTGATGATGTTCACGGTTGGGATTTTAACCGTGTCGACAATGATCCGAGTCCGGCGGCCGTAATCACGGTACGGCGGTAGCGGGTGCATTCGGTGCGGTAGGGAATAATGCCGAGGGCATTGCAGGCGCGAACTGGAACGTCAGTATTATGGTGCTGAAAACCGATTATTCAGTGTCGGCAACAGTACGGGCAATGGAATACGCCGCCGATATGGGCGCGAAAATTGTCAACACCAGTTTTGGTGGTTCGCAGTTCTCGCGGGTTGAATATGAGACCGTAAAAGCGCTACAAGACCGCGATGTTCTGATAGTAGCTTCGGCGGGGAACGAGCATTGGGATAATGACTACGGCCCCAACTATCCGGGTAGCTATGATCTGCCAAATATCCTCACCGTAGCCGCAACATCCACTAAAGACGACTTTACCGCCTGGACACAGTACGGTCAGGTCAGTGTCGATGTGGCAGCGCCAGGCGATACGATTATTACCACCGAAGCGAATGGCAGCAGCGAAGATGACAGCTATGCAGTGCGTAGCGGTACGTCGTTTGCCAGTCCGTTAGTGGCGGGGGTGGCCGGGTTAGTTAGGAGCCAATATCCTGCTGCCACCTTTGCTGAAGTAAAGGCCAGAATTCTTGCTTCGGTAGATCCTATTGCTGACGCGCAGTGTGCGGTCGGTAGTGGTGGCAGGGTGAATGCTTTAGCGGCGTTGGAGGTTGGCCGGCAGCCGGTGCCGGTGTTAACCGGAATTGAGTGGGCAGATGGTGGTAACGGGCTGCCGGACTCCGGCGAGTCGGCGGTAATTAAGCTTAGCTTCGAAACACTGTGGGGGAGTGCGGCTGAAGCCAGAGTGACAATTTCGTCAGCCGATCCGGTGATCGAGCTGCTGGATAGCGAGGTTATTCTGCCATCGCTGCAAGACGGCGAAGCCTTTACTATCGAAATTTCCGCGCGGGCTGCGGCAACGCTGTCGGGCCATCATCGTGTGCCGCTAGTCGTTAATTTTAGCAACGCTGGTTTTGCAGCGGAGCGTACGGTATGTCTCGTCGCATCGGCATTAACCGAGGGCGAGTCTGTTGCTGCTGCACTACAAAGCAGTCAGCTCGATGATGTGCAGCGTTTTCACATTGAAGTGCCGGAAGGCGCATTGAGCCTCAATTTAACGCTGAACTCCGACCGGGATGTGGACCTCTATGCCCGGTTTGGTACCTGGCCGATGCGTGACGAAAAGTTGAGGACGGGTAGTAGTTATGCGAGCGGTGAAACGACGTATATCTCGGCCTATGAGGAGGGTGACGAGACGCTTAATATATCGGAGCCTAGGGCTGGTACTTGGCATGTGATGGTAGTGAACGCCGGGCAACTTAATGATACGGAATACACGCTTGAAGCCGGTTTTGGTCGTGCCGCCGATAACGCAACTCAGCCTGTCGCTGAGGCTGAAAACGAACAACAAGTGACGGAGTCGGAACTAGGGCCAGAACTAGGATCAGATGTCGAGACTAGCAACGAAACCCATCCGGAGGCTGCGGTTGAGGCCGGGCCGGTGCTTCAGGCTGAATCCGGTGGTGGCGGTGTGGCAGGCTGGGTGTTGCTTATATTGATTAGTGTTCGGTTGGTCGGGAGTGGGCATCGTCAGTCCGTCCGTAATACTCTATGAATGCGGTGTGGCTGCGGGATGCCTTGGTTTTAATACTGGGGCTGGTGGCTGTGGCTAACTAGTGATTTCCCGGCTCCGGGCACCAAGCATAACTCAGCAGCTAGCGGCAATTTTCGAACATAAAAAAACCGAATCCATTGGATTCGGTTTTTTATATTGGGCAACACTGCCCGGCTAGCGCTATCGCAGCGTTTAGCCCATAGTTTTGATGTGTGCGTTCAGGCGGCTCTTGTGGCGCGCTGCTTTGTTCTTATGAACTAAGCCTTTTGATACGGTTTTGTCCAGAATCGATACTGCTGCTTTATAAGCGGTAGAAGCGGCTTCTTTGTCTTCAGCCTCAATGGCGGTAACGACGCGCTTCAGGTAGGTGCGCATACGGGCGCGCAGGCCTGCGTTGTGTTGACGGTTGTTTTCTGCCTGCCGTGCACGTTTGCGGGCTTGCGGGGTATTAGCCAAGTGGAGCTCCTAAAAAGTTACATAAAACAGGCGCAAAGTAGCGACTGCTAAAAATCGGGCGCGAAGAATGCCCGTTTTTGCCTGTTGTGTCAATCCCTTGGAGTTCCCCGGTCGGGGAGGGTTGTTATTTTTTTCGGCGAGGGTGTTGTTTGCAGGGCGAGCTGCGGATGGTTGGCGTTCATCCGGTATGATTCGCCACCCGTTGCACCATCAACCCTTTTTCCGCCACCACACTATAATTTGCGTGGCAGTTTATCGCGCGAACTACCGGAAGGCCATGAGCGGCAGCCTACTTAAATCGACTACGGTCGTCAGTACGATGACATTGTTATCCCGTGTGTTGGGGTTAGTGCGTGATGTGCTATTTGCGACCCTCGGTGGCGCGGGCGCGGCGATGGACGCATTTTTGGTAGCGTTCAAAATTCCCAACTTTATGCGTCGGCTATTTGCCGAAGGTGCGTTTACTCAAGCTTTTGTGCCGGTGTTCGCTGAATACCGGCAACAGGGCGACGAAGACGAGTTAAAGCGGGTTACCTCGCAGGTGGCCGGCACTTTGGGCGGCGTGCTTATTCTGGTTACGCTATTTGCTGAGCTGTTTACGCCACTACTCGCGACGCCGTTTGCTGCTGGTTTTTTGGATGACCCCGAAAAATTCGACCAAACCGTCACGTTCTTACGCATTACCTTCCCGTACCTGCTGTTTATTTCGCTGGTGTCGCTCTGTGCCGGCATACTCAACAGTTACGGTCGCTTTATGGCAGCAGCATTCGCGCCAGTGCTGTTGAATGTTTGTCTTATTAGTGCGGCGGTGATTGGCAGCGCTTATATGGAGCTGCCACAGCTAGCGTTGGCCTGGGGCGTATTCGTCGCTGGCTTGTTGCAATTAGCTTTCTTGTGGTGGCGCGTTATTAAGTTGGGGTTTGTGGTGAAGCCCAGTTGGGCCTGGGGCTCAAAGCCGGTGCGCAAAATTCTGCGGCTCATGGCGCCTGCAGCTTTCGGCTCGTCCATTGCACAAATCAATCTGTTGCTGGATACCATGATAGCCACGTTCCTGTTCTCCGGTAGCGTCAGCTGGCTTTATTATTCCGACCGGTTAATGGAATTTCCGCTAGGCGTGTTGGCTATAGCCATTGCTACGGTAATTTTGCCGAGGCTTTCGCAGCAGCACGCCAGCAAGTCGCTGGACGACTTTCGCAAAACACTCGATTGGGCGCTGCGCATTGTCGCTGTGTTGATTGTGCCCGCGGCGGCGGGGCTGTTCGTGCTGGCCGGCCCACTGGTGGCGACGTTATTTCAGTACGGCGAATTTACCGCCGCCGATGCGTTAGCATCGCGCGCCAGCCTCATGGCTTACTCCATTGGCCTGCTGGGTTTTACGGCTGTTAAGGTGTTGGTGCCGGGCTTCTTTGCCCGGCAGGACACGCGCACGCCAGTGAAAATTGGCCTGATAGCGATGGGCTTTAATATGCTGTTTAACCTGGCGCTGGTATTGCCGCTGGTGTGGGCCGGCTGGCAGTACCCGCACGTGGGTTTAGCCTTGGCGACCAGCCTGGGGGCAATTCTCAACGCCTCATTATTAGCGATTACGCTGCGGCGGCAGGGGATTCTGCGCTGGCAACCGGGTTGGACACTGCTATTGCTACGTATTCTGATAGCCAACGTGGTGATGGTCGCATTATTGCTCTGGTTGCATGGCACGATGCAGAGTTGGTTTGATGCCGATATGGGCTTGAGGCTGGCGCGGCTGCTGGTGGCAGTTGTTGCAGCAATAGTGGCCTACGTGGCGGTGTTGTTTGCTACCGGCTTGCGTCCTCGTCAGTTGCGCCTTACATAAACCGGCCGTGGCCCTTATCAGCCGGGCCCTTGGCCCGTATACTGCGCGGTTTGTTACGCCGCTAAAGAATCGCCTGTG